>CAXTUT010000192.1:0-4899 GCA_964247465.1 uncultured Caulobacteraceae bacterium
AGTCAGGGCAGCTCAGCCGGGGCGACGCGCTCACGACCGTCGAGCCCCAGCGCCTCCAGACGCGCCTCCGCCGCTTCGGGATCGAACGGCTGGCTGCGGCGGGCCGGAGCGCGGGCGTCGGCGGCGCGCTCCGCGGCGCGACCTGACAGTTCTGGAGACGCCTGGGCCACCTCGACCATCTCGGCCATGTCGCCGTTGCAGTGCAGAACGACATCACAGCCGGCGCCCAGCGCCCGACGCGTCCGCTCGGCGAAGCCGCCTCCCAGCGCCTTCATCGACAGGTCGTCCGACATCAGCAGGCCGTCGAAGCCGATATGGCCGCGGATCACCGTGGAGATGGTCCGGTGCGAGAGGGTGACGCAGGCGTGCGGGTCCACCGCGCTGAAGGTCAAGTGGGCGGTCATGGCCATGGGAGCGTCCGCCAGTGCGCGGAACGGCGCGAAGTCGGTCTCCTCCAGCACCGCCAGCGGCGTGTCGACCACAGGCAGGTCCAGGTGGCTGTCGGCCTGAGCGCGGCCATGTCCGGGGATGTGCTTGACGACAGGCGCGACGCCGCCGGCCAGCAGTCCGTCCATCGCCGCCCGCCCGAGCGCCGCCGTCCGCGCGGCGTCGGCCCCAAAGGCGCGATCGCCGATTACCGCATGCCCCTCGGCGTGGCGAAGGTCGACGCAAGGCGCGCAGTCGGCGTCGAAGCCCAGGGCGGACAGTTCGTGCGCCAGCAGCCGGTGGTTCAGCGTCACGGCCTCCACAGCTTGCTCCGGGTCGCGGGCGTAGAGTTCCCCGAACAGGGCCGCGGGGCGACGCAG
The DNA here is from genome assembly GCA_964247465.1 of uncultured Caulobacteraceae bacterium. Lineage (GTDB taxonomy): Bacteria > Pseudomonadota > Alphaproteobacteria > Caulobacterales > Caulobacteraceae > CAHJWH01. The sequence goes on from CAXTUT010000192.1 coordinate 807, forward strand.
CCGCGCCAGGGGCGGCCTGAGCCGCTGCACCCGACCGCCTTCCTGGTCGACGAAGACGAGCGCGGCTTCATCGTCGGCCGCCTCTCGCAGGCTGTCGTTAAGCCGGCGAACCTGTTCGGCGCCTTCAATGTTGCGGGCGAACAGGATGAAACCCCAAGGCCTCACGTCGCGGAAGAGCGCCCGTTCCTCGACCGTCAGCGCCGCACCGGCGCAGCCTAGGATGCAGGCGGCGCTCACCGACCGCTCAGCCCTTGACCAGGCAGGTCTTGCCCTTGGCCTTCAGGGCCTCGCAGAAGGCTTGCGCGTCGGCGCGGGTGGCGAAGCCCGACAGCCAGGTGCGGTAGAGCGTGGTCCCGTCCTTGTCGAGCGGCTGGACGTGCTTGGCCTTGCCGCTCATCCGATCCGGCAGGGTCGCCGACACGTCGGCGTAGCCCTTGTCGGCCAGGGTGCTGGAGGAGAAGGCGCCGATCTGCACCACGGACTTGCCGGGCGCGGCGGTGGCCTTCGCAGCGACGGCCGGCGCAGCGCTGGATTGCGCAGCGCTGGACTGGGCAGTCGTAGAGGCCGCGACCGCCGCCGGCCTGGTCTTGTGTGGCGTCGGAGCCGGCGTCGCTTCCGAGGCGGCGGGGGTGTCCGCGTCGGCTACGGTGCGCGTCGCGCCCGCCGCGGCGAGTTCCGATTCATCGAGCTTGCCTCGAAGGACGGCATGCGCCGGCGTCGTTGTCTTGGCGGCGCGAACGGGCTTGGCCTCGGACGAGGACGGCGAGGCCGGGGTCGCAGACTTTGAGCGCGCCGGAGTCTCGGCGGGCGCGGCTGCGGTCTCGGTCGGGGTGGCGGGCCGCTCGATATGGGTCGGGGCCGCGGGCCGAGACAGCATGGCCACGGTGGCCGAACTCGGGGCCGGGCGCGCAGCCGGCTGTTCGGCCGAGGGCGCAAAGGCCGGGCTGGCCCCGGTCTGGTTGGCCGCGCCCGTCGTATTCGCCTGTCCATCCGAATAGACGTCCAGATTGGCCGGCGCGCCGGTCGAGGCCGTCTGGGTGGCGTTCGGCGCGGTCTTGACCGCCATCACGGGCTCGCCCACCGGACGAGGACTCTCGCCGGCGTGTCTTACGCCGCCACGATAGACCATCGCCACGCCGGCCAGCAGGATGACGAGAACCGCCGCACTGCCGATCAGGGCCATGGGCATCGGCCGCCGCTCGCTCGGACGGCGCGGGTCGAAAGCCAGCGGGGCGTCGGTCTGGGGCGTGTAGGCCCCGCGGTCGTAATCGGTCATGGCGACCTGCTCCGGGCGGCGTGCGGGTCGAGCGCGGGCCCGAATCGCAGGACTTCAGCCAGTGTAACCCGGACGCGCGCCGGAGCGGGACGGCCGGATCGTCTCACCCTTGACGAGACGGCAATCGGGTTAACCAAACCCTAACGCCAGCTCTCCAGCCCGAACAGGCGGCGGTGTTCCTCGATGGCGAAGCGGTCGGTCATGCCGGCGATATAGTCGCACACCACCCGGGCCCGCTTGGACTCGTCCACCCCCTGGGTGCGGACGAACCAGGCCGGCGGCATGACGTCGCCTTCGGCCATGTAGAGGGCGAACAGCTCGCGCAGGATGCGGCGCGCGGCGCTGCGGGTGCGGTTGACGCGGTGGTGGCGGTACATGCGCTCGTACAGGAAGGCGCGCAGCTGCGTCAGATCCTCCAACATAGCGGGCGAGAAGGCCACGAGCGGGCGGCCGAGCGCGCGCACGTCGCAGACGCTCGCCACCCCGCCCGCGACCGCCCTGGCGCGGGTCTCGGCCAGCACGTCGCCGACCATGACGCCGATCATGCGCCGCACGGCCTCCAGCCGCGTCAGCCGCGGCTCCAGCCCCGGCCAGTCGGCCACGACGCCCTGCAGCGCGGGGCCGATCAGCGGCACCTGCAGCAAGTCTTCGATGCCGAACAGTCCCGCCTGCAGCCCGTCGTCCACGTCGTGGTTGTTGTAGGCGATGTCATCGGACAGGGCCGCCACCTGAGCCTCAGCGGAGGCGAAACCGTCCAGACCGAGCGGCATCTCGCGGTCGAAGGCCAGGATGGGCGCGAACGCCGGCGCGCCGGCCCGATCGGCGACCGGGCCGTTGTGCTTAATCACACCCTCCAGCGTCTCCCAGCACAGGTTCAGGCCGTCGAACCGAGGGTAGCGCCGCTCCAGACGGACCAGCACGCGGAAGGTCTGCACGTTGTGGTCGAAGCCGCCGTAGGGCTCCATGCAGGCCTGGAGCTGGTCCTCGCCGGCGTGGGCGAAGGGCGGATGGCCCAGATCGTGGGCCAGGGCCACCCCCTCCGCCAGGTCGTCGTCGAGGCCGAGTGCGCGCGCGAGCGAGCGCGCGATCTGGGCGACCTCCAGGCTGTGGGTCAGCCGCGTGCGGAAGTGGTCACCCTCGTGCGCCACAAAGACCTGCGTCTTCTCCTTCAAGCGGCGAAAGGCGGAGCAGTGGATCACCCGGTCGCGGTCGCGGGCGAAGGCGGTGCGCGTGGCGCTCTCGTCCTCGGCGTGCAGCCGACCGCGGGAGGAGGCCGGGTTTTCGGCGTAGGCGGCGCGCGCGGGCGGCGCGTAGCCTGCAGCTTGCGACGTCAAGGCCCGGTCCTCGTGCGCGGCGTCTTCCGCCGGAGCTTCGCCGGGCTCATATAAGCCCAGCATCGCTTCCGCCAGCTTGAGGCATCGTCCGCCATGGCCGCCGCTCCCATCACCCTGTCCGCCTCAGCCGCCCGCCGCATCCAAGACATCGGCGCGAGCGAAGGGCGTGCGCTCATGCTGCGCGTGGCGGTGGAGGGCGGTGGCTGCTCGGGCTTCCAGTACCTGTTCGACCTGGTCGAGGCGGGCGAGGCGGACGACCTGCGGGTGGAGCGCGACGGGGCGGCGGCGCTCGTGGACGACGTCTCCGTCCCCTTTCTTGCAGGCTCGGAGATCGACTTCGTGGAGGAGTTGGCGGCGGCGGAGTTCCGCGTGCGCAACCCCAACGCCAAGTCGAGCTGCGGCTGCGGCGTCAGCTTCTCGATCTGAGCCTATCCACCCGGCTTTCATTTGCCTCATCCTGAGCCTGTCGGAGGACGGCGCGACGCAGGCCGGCTTACGTTGCGGGAGCGCCGTCGTCCTTCGACAAGCTCAGGATGAGGGCTAATGTAGCCGCCATGCGCATCGCCACCTGGAACGTGAACTCGGTCACCGCGAGGCTGGAGCACCTGCTGCGCTGGCTGCGCGACGAGCAGCCCGACGTCGCCTGCCTGCAGGAGCTGAAGTGCGTGGACGAACGCTTTCCGCGCGAGCCGGTGGAGGCGCTGGGCTACAACGTGCTGGTGCACGGCCAGAAGAGCTACAACGGCGTGGCGATCCTGTCCAAGCACCCGATGGAGGAGGCGCAACGCGGGCTGCCCGGCGGCGGCGACGCCGACACCCACTCGCGCTACATCGAGGCGGTGATCGGGGCGCCGCGGCCAATCCGTGTCGCTTCCATCTATCTGCCCAACGGCAATCCCATCGGCACGGAGAAGTTCGACTACAAGCTTTCCTGGATGGCGCGGCTGTACGCCCACGCGGCCGACCTGTTGTCGCTGGAAGAGGCCACTGTGCTGACCGGCGACTACAACGTCATTCCCATGCCGGATGATTGCGAGAGAGCTTCAGACTGGAGGGGCGACGCACTGTATCAGCCTCAGAGCCGGGCTGCTCACCGGGCGCTGACCCATCTCGGCTACACCGACGCGCACCTTGCGGTCGGTGCGGAGCCGCACGCCTACACCTTCTGGGACTACTTTCGGAACAACTTCGAACGCGACCACGGCATCCGCATCGACCACGCCCTGCTCTCCCCTCAAGCGGCGGACCGGCTCGAGGCGAGCGAGGTGCAGAAGGGGCCGCGCGGCTGGGACAAGCCGTCCGACCACACGCCGCTGGTGGTCACCCTGGCCGATTGAGCCCCGGCGCTAGCCGCGGGGCGCGCTCTTGAACTTGGACATCTGACGCTTGGAGCTCTGTAACCGCGGCTTGGTCGCCGGCTTGCGTGGCGGCGCGCCCTCGGTCGCGCGCGGCGCGGGCCGCTTGCGGTCGCGCGCCGGCGTAG
>CAXTUT010000193.1:0-4850 GCA_964247465.1 uncultured Caulobacteraceae bacterium
CCTCGGCGCGATCTGCCCGCCGCCGCCCGCGGAGACCGCGCTCGGCGCGCTGCTGGCGCACGTGGTCGGCGGTCATATCGATGGCGGCGAGGCCGGCCCAGCGCGCTCGTTCCAGCCGATGAACATCAACTACGGCCTGCTGCCGCCCATCGCTGAGGCGCCGCGACGCGACGCAGAAGGCCGCCGCGTACCTGCGACGGAGCGCGGCCGCGCCAAGAAGCGGGCCATGAGCGAGCGGGCGCTTCGGGCGCTGGAGGGCTGGACCGCCCCGGCCAGGACGTTAGCCGACGCCTAGCGATTCAGCCGGCCTGGCGAGCAGCGATCTGCTCGGCGGCGCGCGCAAGGGCGCGGCTGGGCCGTTCGCCCGGTTCCAGCTCCGCGGCGCCGACGTCGAAATCCACGGTGAACGGGCGCCGGTCGTCGCCGGCCTGGAAGGCTGTGCAGCCGATGACGGCGGCGATCCGCTCCGCCGCGCTGCGCGCGGCCTGGACGCCGGCGCCGGGCAGGGCGAGACCGAACACCTCCTCGCCTATGCGGCCGGCGGTATCCTCGGCCCGGACCAGCCGCCCGACCATGGAGCCGATCTGGGGCAGGGCGCGATCGAGCCAGCCGCCCGCTCGCGCACGCCCTGCTTCGCCCCGGTCCGCAACCCGCAGCACCGCGAGCGACAGCGGCCGGCGTCGCGACAGCATGGCCTCGCTCAGCTTCACGAGGTGGTCGGCGAATAGGGTGGAGGTGAACAGGCCGGTGGCCGGGTCGGTGAGGTCCGGCCCGCGGGCCTGCTCCAGCGCGCGACGGATGGCGACTTCGCGACGGTACCCGCGGGCGAGACCGACGATCCGCGCCGCCGTCTCTTCAGAGGGCGTCTCGGCGGTGGCGATGTCGGTGAGTCCGCGCCGATAAGCCGACTCCGCGTCGATCTGCGATCGGGCGCGAAGGTAGAGCAGCGTCGGAAGGTGGTAGAGTCTGGAGTTGCGCCGCATGCCCGCAGCGATGGACAAGGCCTCCGACTGCGTCTCGCCGGCCCATAAGGCCACTGCGTCGAAGGCGCGTTCGTGCAGATAGTCGAAGGCGGTGTAGGCGGTGAACGCCGCAGTCACCTCCGCGCCGCGCGCGCGCAGCGCATGGCTCAGCGCCAGGAAGTTCGGCGCGGGCTCGCCGACGGTGAGCACGCGGTAGGGGGAGGTCTCCGCGTCCGGGGCGGCCAGGGCGCCGCCGTGCTCGGCGAAGGTGCGCTGGCGCAGGGCGAACTCTTCCTCGGCCGCCGCGGCGCGCAGCAGCTGTTCCAAGCGAAGCGCCACCTGCGAGGGGTGGCAGGCGGCCGCCAGGGTAAGGTCGAAGCCGTGCTCGTCCAGCGTGACGCGCCCCGTGCGCATGCCCACCACCGGGAACGGCCGCGGGGCGCGGTGGGCGCGCAGCCGCGCCGCAACCGCCTGGGCATCCTCGACGCCGTCGACGACCACAAGCGCCGCGTCGATCGGCAGGTCTTCCATGGCGACCTTGGCGGCGTTGGCGCCGCGTGCGGTGACCGTGCGCCAGCCGAGCGCGTCCAGGCCCCGGCTGAGGGGCTCGGCCACGGTCTCCTCACGCGCGACGATCACCACGCGGACGCCGTTGGACACCGATCACCCCTCATCGTGCGCCGCGAGGGCGGGCGCAGGCGCCAAACTGGCGCGTAAAACGTTTATGGACCATAGCTGGAGGGTGAAGCCCTGCGCAAATCCAACGCCGTGAGCGTCCGGGTGACCGATGAGCCGCGCGACGCCGGCTCGCTCGATGCGAGCGCGCCCATCGTCCTTGCGGCGAACGCACAGGTCGAGCGCCTGACTCCGCGCAGGTCCTCGCCGGACCGGGCGCTGGGCCTCGCCCGTGCAAGCTTGCTGCTGGCCCGTCGCTCCTTCCTGCGCATCTGGGGCCGCGACTGCATGCTCTACACCGGCGGGGTGTCCTTCTTCGCGCTACTGGCGGTGTTTCCCGCCCTGACCATCCTCGTCAGCCTGTTCAGCCTGCTGGCGCCCACAGCCCGGGTGGCGCGCCTCGGCGTCGCCTTGATCAACCTGATGCCGCCCCAGGCTCAGGACCTGGTGGAGGCCGAACTCGCCCGTCTCGCCAGCGCGCCGCGCTCGGCCATGTCGGTGCAGAGCGTGGTGGCGCTGGGCATCGGCGTCTATGCTGCGCACCGGGGCTTCAAGGCGCTGCTGGCGGGGCTGTCGTTCATCTACGAAGAGGAGCGGCCGCGCAATTTCCTGCAGTTCAACGTGCTCGCGTTGCTGGTGGCGGTGGGGGCCTTCGGCCTGCTGGCCACCGCGTCGGGCGCCTTCCTGGCCATGAGGGTGCTGGGCTCCACGTTCAAGCTGGAGCTCCTGGGCCAGTCCTGGCTGAACAACGAGTGGACCTGGGAGGCGGTCGGCCTGGTGGCGGGTTTCGCGCTGCTCTACCGCTACGCCATGGCCAGTCACCCAGTGCGCTGGCGGGCGGCGGGCGTGGGTGGGGTCGCCGCGGCGGCGCTCTCGATCCTGGCTTCTTGGTTTTGCGCCTTCTACGTGGGACGGATCGCCAATTATGGAGCGACCTACGGGTCGGTGGGCGCGGTGGTCGTGTTCCTGGTCTGGCTGTCCTGGAACGTGAACGCCGTCTTCTACGGCGGCGCCGTGGCCACGGAAATGGAGCTGCTGCTCACGCCGGGCCTGCACCACGGGCCGCGCCGTCCGCCCAGGCGCCCCTCCGTACGCTGAAGCGCCACCCGCCGGCCTGCGGCTCGCAGGCGAGCAGTTGGTGTCCGGCCGCGGCGGCGAAGTGGGCCACGTCGATGCGCGCGAGCGGATCGTCGGCGAGCAGCACAACCACTTGACCGGGCCTGGCGCCCTCAAGCGCGCGCCGAAGCCGCAGGGTCGGAGTGGGGCAGCGATGGCCACGCGCATCCACGATCGTCTCGCTCATCGTCCCCTCGCCGGAGCTTCGACCGCAGATGCCTCGTCGGGCGAGCCGGGGGCAAGCTTGAGCATCCCGAACGACTTACGGGAGCGCCTCCAAGATCATCGAGCAGCAGGACGCTTCGATCCCAGCCGGTTCGTGGAGCGCTACGAGGAAGGCGCTGGAAGGCGCTGATCTCCAGCAAGCAGAAGGGGCGGGCGCGAAACCGGAGCCGAGCCTCAGAATGCCCGCGTCACCGACCTGATGGAGGCGCTGCGCGCCAGACTGCAGGGCAGCGGTCCGCCCGCCAAGCCGACAGCGACGCGCCCCTCCGCCAAAGCGAAGGCGGCGCCAGCCGGTCGACCGCCGCCCGCCCGACCCAAGGCCGGCCGAAGATCAGTCGCCGCCGGGCGGCGGGTCCTGGCCATAGACAGCCAGACCGGTCCCCTCCACGGGATTGCCAGCCTTTGCGAGCGCCGGATCGGCCTTCATGGCGTCGGGCAGGGTGCGCACGGGATCGTCGTCGGTGGTGGTGAACTTAAGCTCGAACGGGACCGCTGGCCGCCGGCTGCGGCTGGAGAAGTCCTGGAGCGGCGGCCGGTTGAACCACACGGCGTAGGTCTTGGCCGGCAGGGTGCGGCAGATCAGGACAAAGCTCCGTCCATCGTCCAGCAGCCGCGGAGAACTGGCGCAGTCAGGATACTCCGATCCGGCTTCACGCGCATAGGACCAGCCGTCGGGGCGCATGCGCGTGTCGTAGGTCACCCGCATGACCAGCAGGCCGGGCGCAACCTTGGCGCCGGCCGCGGGAAAGGTGCTCTGCACGTGGGGCGTGGCGAGGGTGGCGGTGACGGTGACGCTGGAGACGCGGGCGGTCGGGATCGCGTCGGCGGCCTTGCCGGCATGCGACGCCTCGTCCGCAGGCTTGGAAACCTGAACGTAGGATGGCGGCGCGGCGGCCGCGCTGGCCAGGCTCGCCGCGATCATCGAGATCGCCGCCATGAGGGAAGATAGCCGTAAGGACATTGTGGCCTCGCTCACGCCCTGATGCCACGTCAAAGCGACGATCGAAAGGCCACCGCCTGCTCTACCCGCCTGATGAATGGAACGGTCAGGAGCGGTTCAGACTTGATCTGGTCAGCTGAGCTGTCCGCTCCTATGAGCGGAGGAGAACGCCTGTGACCGCCACCGCTATACTGGCCCGATCCACCATGGCGCTGGCGACGCTCGGCCTTAGCCTGTCTCCCCTGGCCGGCTCCCTAGCCCTGGCGCAGCCGGATGGACCACCGCCGCCTGCTTACGGGCAGCAAGGATACGGCGGCCAGGTCGATGGGCAGGGCGGATACGGCCAGCCTGGCCAAGGCTACGGTCAGGGCGGCGACCCGCAGGGGGGCCAAGGCGGTTATGACCAGGGTGCCGGCGCTCAGGGCGGCTACGGCGCTCAGGGCGGCTATGGCGCTCAGGGCGGCTATGGCGCTCAGGGCGGCTATGGACAGCCAGGTCCAGACCAAGGCGCGCCGCCTCCCCCGCCGCCTTCTCCCTATGGACAGCAGCAAGGCGGCTACGACCAGCAGGGCGGCTATGGGCAACAGGGCGGCTACCCGCCGCAGGGTGGATATGGCCAGCAAGGCGGCTACGGCCAGCAAGGCGGCTACGGACAGCAAGGCGGATACGGTCAGGGCGGCTATGCCGGCCAGGGCGACGGGTCAGACCAGCCTCCGCCGCCGTCCGGCCCGGCCGGCGGTTATCTTGCGCCTGGCGAACGCGGCGACGTACCCCCGCCGCCCGGTTTCGATCCCAACGACCCTGGCGCTGCGGGCTCGCCGGAGCAGGATCAGCAATATGCGGCGGCGGCCGAGGAATGGGCGCAGGACAACTGCGTGAAGTCCGGCGGCAACGTTGCCGGTGGCGCGGTGATCGGCGGCGCGCTCGGCGCC
>CAXTUT010000194.1:0-4752 GCA_964247465.1 uncultured Caulobacteraceae bacterium
GCGCTGGACGACGCCCTGCTGCTCGCCTGCGGCGGCGGTGCGGTGCGCCTGCTGCGGCTGCAGCGCGAGGGCAAGGGGCCGCAGGACGCCGAGACCTTCCTGCGCGGCCTGCCGCTGCCGGCGGGAACGCGGCTCCTTTGACGCGCCGCCTGCGCCCCTCGCCGTTCGGGGTAAGGGGGTAGATGCCGCGCTACAAGCTCACCATCGAGTACGACGGCGGCCCCTACAACGGCTTCCAGCTGCAGGACGGCGCGCCCTCGGTCCAGGCCGTGCTGGAGCGCGCCATCGCAGGCTTCGCGCAGTGCCCGGCGCGGGTCCACGTGGCCGGACGCACCGACACCGGCGTGCACGCGAGCGGCCAGGTGATCCACTTCGACCTGGAGCGCACCTGGCGCACCGATGTGGTCCGCGACGCGATGAACGCCCACCTCGTCCCCGATCCCATCTCGGTCCTCAGCGTGGACCAGGTCGGCGAGGACTTCCACGCCCGCTTCTCGGCGACGGGGCGGCGCTATGTCTTCCGCGTGCTCGACCGCAAGCCGCCGCCGGTGCTGGAGCGCGCGCGGGTATGGTGGGTGAAGACGCCGCTGGACGTAGAGGCGATGGCGCAGGCGGCGGCGCGGCTCATCGGCGCGCACGACTTCACCACCTTCCGCGACGCCCACTGCCAGGCCCGCTCGCCCGTGAAGACGCTGGACGTCGCCACGGTGGAGCGGGTGGGCGAGGAGGTGCGCCTGAGCTTCGCCGCCCGCTCCTTCCTGCACCGCCAGGTCCGCTCGATGACCGGCAGCCTGGTGGAGGTCGGCGCCGGGCGCTGGTCGGTCGAGCGCTTGGCCGAAGCGCTTGCCGCGCGCGACCGCGCCGCCTGCGGCCAGGTCGCGCCGCCGCATGGGCTGTATCTGACCGGCGTCGACTACGGCCAATCCAATGCTCCCCCTCAGGGGGAGCTGGCCGCGCAGCGGGCTGAGGGGGCTAGCCACACCTGACGCCGCAGCGCTGCCCCCTCCCACCGGGTTCGCGGGTTCCCCTCCCCCAAAAGGGGAGGATCAGAAGTCAGCCGCCGAGCAGCCTGCGCGCGAGGTCGTCGGCCACGACGCTCCAGGCGATGGAGAGCACCACCACCAGCGCCAGCGGCGCGATCTCGTGGCTCAGCGTCTCGCGGCCGGCCCGCCAGACGATCAGCAGCGAGAGGGCGAGCAGCAGCAGGCTGGCCCATCCGAACAGGCGCGCTCCGTCGGCGCCCAGCAGGGCGAGCGGGGAGGCGATCACGAGCATCAGGTTGAGATAGAGCGCCGCCCAGTTGGTCGTGGTCACGAAAGCGGCGTAACCCGCCTGAACGCGGAGCGGCCCGGCGATGGCGGCGAGCAGCAGGGGAAAGCCGAAGGCGTCGATCAGGTGCGCCGCGCCCGCGCCCCCCAGGCTGGCGGTCCCCAAACCCCGGTCCACCAGCGCCACCGCCAGCACGTACAGCGGCAGCGCCGCGAGCGGTCCGGCGAAGGACCGCACGAAGCCGCCCGTGGTGAACGCGAAGTCGTCGCTCCACGCCGCATCGGCCTTGATCAGGCGGACCAGCCCGCGCGCCGCCGCGCGACCCTCCGCAACCCACGACGCCACCGCTCAGGCCGCGCCGAAAATCTCGAAGTAGGCGTTCAGCACGCCCTCGTAGATGCGGGCCAGCGCCTCGATCTCGTCGACCGGCGCGCGCTCGTCCACCATGTGCATGGTGGCGCCCACCAGCCCCAGCTCCACGACCGGGCAGAGCGCGCGGATGAAGCGCGCGTCCGACGTGCCGCCGGAGGTGGAGAGCTCGGCTGCGCGTCCCGTCGCCGTCTGCGCCGCGTCGGCGACCAGGCGCACGAAGGCGTCGGGCTCGGTGTAGAAGGCTTCGCCCGACATCCTGATCTCTAGCGCGACCGTCCCGGCGAAGCCTGCCTCGGCCTGCGCGCGCTCAGCCTCCAGCCAGGCGGCGAGCTCCGCGCCCTTCCAGCGGGGATTGAAGCGGATGTTCAGCCGCGCGCTCGCCTTGGCGGGGATGACGTTGTGGGCGGGATTGCCGACCTCCAAATCGGTGACCTGCAGGTTGGACGGCTGGAACTCCGGATAGCCGTCGTCCAGGGCGCACGACTGCAGTCGGTGCAGCAGCGTGACGAGCACCGGCACGGGGTTGGCGGCGCGGGACGGGTAGGCGACGTGGCCCTGCACGCCCGTCACGGTGACCACTGCGTTCAGGCTGCCGCGCCGGCCGACCTTGATCATGTCGCCGAGCTCCGCCGCCGACGTCGGTTCGCCGACCAGGCAGTGGTCCACCCGCTCGCCCTCGGCGGCCAGCCGCTCAACGATGCGGCGGGCGCCGTCATGGCCCGGCCCTTCCTCGTCGCCGGTGACCAGCAGCGAGATGGAGCCCGCCGGTTCGCCCGCGGCTAGCACGCCGGAGGCCGCGGCCACGAAGGCGGCCACCGCGCCCTTCATGTCCACCGCGCCGCGGCCGTACAGCACCCCATCCGCCACCTCGGCCGCGAAAGGTCCCCGGCTCCAGGCCTGCGCGTCGCCGACCGGCACCACGTCGGTGTGGCCGCCGAAGCAGAAGTTCGGACCCCGCGTTCCGCGCCGGGCGTAGATGTTCTCGATCTCGCCGAAACGCAGGCGTCGGCAGGCGAAGCCCAGGTCCTCCAGCGCGGCCTGCAGCACGTCCATGGCGCCTGCGTCTGCGGGCGTGACGGATGGCCGGCGGATGAGCGCTTTGGCCAGCTCGATCGGATCCACTCGCGACATCATGGCCGCGCTTAGCCCGCAGTCCGGGCGGCGGCAATGGCGCAGACCAGGCGTCGCGTAAGCTCCGCGTTAACCAAACTTGTCCAAGCCTTTGTCGATCGGGCCAGACCGGTCCGAGGAGGCGCGGTGGTGACTTTCCGTATCGTGGCGGTGGACGACAACCCAGTCGTGACCGAACTGATCTCCTCGGTGCTCGGCCAGGCCGGCTTCGAGGTGGAGGTCGCCGCAGGGGGTGGGCCGGCGCTGGTGATCCTGCAGCGCAACCCGCCGGACCTGCTGCTTCTCGACCTGGAGATGCCCGGCCTCGACGGGCTGGAAGTGCTGCGTATCCTGCGCGACGAGCGGGTCTGCGCCGGCGTGCCGGTGGTGCTGCTGACCGCCGAGAGCGACGGCCACTACGTGGCGCGTGCGCGCGAGCTTGGCGCGGTCGGCTACCTGCTGAAGCCGTTCCGAGCCCAGGACCTTCGCGCCAAGGTGCAGCGGGTGCTGGAAAACAGCGACACCGTATGGCTGGACGACTATCACACCGTCACCCGAAGCTCCGCGCAGGACTACAGGCGCCCGCCGCCGGCGTCGCTGCGGGCCAAGAGCTGAACCCTTGAGCGTGGACCCTGTCACCGAGCAGGCGCGCGCCGCCGCCCTGCACGCCTACGACGTGCTGGACACGCCGCGCGACGCCAGCCTCGACAAGATCACCGCCCTGGCCGCCGAGCTGTTCGACACGCCCATGGCCGCCATCTCGCTGATCCATGGCGATCGGCAGTGGCTGAAGTCGTGGGTCGGCGATGCGGCGCAGGAGATGCCCCGCTCCCAGTCCTTCTGCCATCACGCGCTGCGGGGCGCAGCCGACGGCGCCACGCTGCTGGTGGAGGACGCCCGCCTGGACCTTGCGTTCAGCGCCAACCCGCTGGTCGACCGGCCCGACGGCGTACGCTTCTATCTGGGCGCGCCGCTGGTCACCCGCGATGGACACGCGCTCGGCGCGCTGTGCGTACTGGACACCCGCCTGCACCCAGAGGTGGACGCGCGCAGCCGGCGGCGGCTGCAGGTGCTCGCCGAGCTGGTCATGGACGCGAGCTGGAGCTCCGCCGCTCGGCCAAGCGCGTGCTTGAAGCCCAGCGCCTGCTCAGCCTGGCGGAGACCACCGCCGGCGTCGGCCACTGGCGGCTGATCCGCAGCACCGGCCGGGTCGAGTGGTCCGACGAGGTCGGCGTGTTCCAGGACGTCACCGAACAGAGCGCGCTGGTGGAGGCCGCCAACGCCGCCGCCCGCGCCAAGTCCGACTTCCTGGCCAACATGAGCCACGAGCTGCGCACGCCGCTGAACAGCATCATCGGCTTCACCCACGTGCTGGTGCGCGACGAAAGCCTGAAGCCCGAGCACCGCCACCAGCTGCTGCGCATCGAGGAGGCCGGCCGCGGCCTGCTGACCGTGGTCAACGACGTGCTCGACTTCTCCAAGATCGAGGCGGAGGGGGTGGCGCTCGTCCCGCGCGCCTTCTCGCCGGTGCGCCTGCTGGAGCACCTGACCGCGCTGGCCCACCCGCAGGCCACCGACAAGGGCCTGTCGCTGGTGGTCGACTATCCCAAGGACGCCGGGGCGTTCGTCCTGGGCGACATGGACCGGCTGCGCCAGGTGCTCGGCAATCTGCTCGGCAACGCCATCAAGTTCACCGCCCGCGGCGAGGTGCGGTTGGGCCTGCAGATGCGCCGCCGCGGCGAGCGGCTGCAGCTCGTCTTCCAGATCAGCGACACCGGCATTGGGCTGGACGCCGACCAGATCGCTACCGTGTTCAAGCGCTTCGCCCAGGCGGACGGCTCGATCTCGCGCCGGTACGGCGGGACGGGTTTGGGCCTGGCCATCTCCAAGCGGCTGGTGGAGGCCATGGACGGCTCCATCGACGTCTGGAGCGAGGCCGGGCGCGGCGCAACCTTCGAGGTGCGGCTGGAGCTTCCCGCCGCCAGCGCGCCGGTCCCGGCC
>CAXTUT010000195.1:0-4749 GCA_964247465.1 uncultured Caulobacteraceae bacterium
GATAGTCGGCGCCGCTGATCATGGTCAGCTGGATGAATTTGTAGGCGGCGTTGTCGCGCAGGATCGTCAGCAGCTCCACGATCCGGTTCGGCTGGGCGATGATGGACAGCTCGCCGTACTCGACGCGGAAGCCGACGGCCGAGCCCATGCAGTCGGCGAGGATGGCCTCGCCCATGGCCTTCAGCTCATCGTTGGCGACGATCAGGGTCATCGCTCGATCGTCCCCGTGCGCCTGATCTTCTTCTGCAGTTGCAGAAGGCCATAGATCAGCGCCTCGGCCGTCGGTGGGCAGCCCGGCACATAGACGTCCACCGGCACGATCCGGTCGCAGCCGCGCACCACGCTGTAGCTGTAGTGGTAGTAGCCGCCGCCGTTGGCGCAGGACCCCATGGACACGACGTAGCGCGGGTTGGGCATCTGGTCGTAGACCTTGCGCAGCGCCGGGGCCATCTTGTTGGTCAGGGTGCCGGCCACGATCATCATGTCGCTCTGGCGCGGGCTGGCGCGGGGCGCCATGCCGAACCGCTCCATGTCGTAGCGCGGCATGGACGCCTGCATCATCTCGATGGCGCAGCAGGCCAGGCCGAACGTCATCCACATCAGCGAGCCCGTGCGCGCCCAGGTGATCACATCGTCCAGAGCCGCCGTAACGAACCCCTGGTCGGCGAGCTGGCCCGACAGGGCGTCGAAGCCGGCGTCATGGGTTTGAGGGTCATAGCCCTGCACGCCCGATCGCGCCGCAGCTCCTGCCGGAACCTGGCCGCGCGCTGAGGCCAGCGTCCCGGTGGGCACGATCAGACCCGACGGCAGGGTCGCCGTCATCGTGGGATCCGCCGCCGCGCCGACTATGCCGCTCACTCCCATTCCAACGCGCCCTTCTTCCACTCGTAGACGAAGCCGATCGCCAGGATGAACAGGAAGGCGAACATCGACCAGAAGGCGAACACCTGCCCGTCGTGCGGCAGCTTCATCAGGCTCACCGCCCAGGGGAACAGGAAGGCGACCTCGAGGTCGAAGATGATGAACAGGATGGCGACCAGATAGAAACGTACGTCGAACTTCATGCGCGCATCTTCAAACGCGTTGAAGCCGCATTCATAGGCGGAAATCTTCTCCGCATCCGGGTCGCTGGGCGCCAAGGTGAAGGCGGCGATCAGGAAGGCCGAGCCGATCACGGCCGCCACGCCCATGAACACAAGGATCGGCAGATACTGGAGCAGGAAGGCTGTCATCGGGAGCCTCAGATGGGGTCCGCGCCTTCTAGACCAAGGCCCGCCGCCCATCAAACGTGAGGCGGCCGAAAGCCAAAGATGAGAATGGTTTGCATGAAGTCTCGGCGCCGGGCGTGGGCTTGCGCTCAGGCGTCGCACCGTTGATCCGGCGGCCCAGGATTTCTCCTCGACGAAGCCGGTAAACTGCGTCGTCATCACCGGCGCGATGCGCGAAAACAGGATGCCTGGAGGAGGCCGCATGACCACCACACCCGCCCTCGCTCCCCTTCGGACCGTGGCGCCCGTCAGCCTGGCGATCGCCGGGCTGGGCGTTCTGGTCGCCGCCGCCCTGCTGGTGCTGACGCCCATGTGGGTGAAGCCGGCCTATGTGGCGAGCGGGGCGGCCGTTGGCGTGCTGGTGGGCCTGACCGGCGTGGGCGGCGGCTCGCTCATGACGCCGCTCCTGATCCTGCTGTTCGGCATCCACCCAGCCTCAGCCGTAGGCACCGACCTGCTCTACGCCTCGGCCACCAAGACGGTGGGCGGCGGGGTGCACGCCGCACACGACACGGTGGACTGGCGGCTGGTGCGGCGCATGGCGACCGGCAGCATCCCCGCCACCCTCGCGACCGTCCTGGTCATGCACGCCCTGCACCTGAACGGCGACAAGTCCGCCCACTTCCTCTCGGGCCTGCTCGGGGTCCTGCTGATCATCGCGGCCGTGTCGCTGCTGCTGCGCGATTGGCTGAGCCGCGTCGCCCTGGCGCGTAGACCGGAGCTGCCGGACCGCGTCGCCGCCCTGCTGACGGTGGCGCTCGGCGCGCTCCTCGGCGTGCTGATCACCCTGACCTCGGTCGGCGCCGGCGCGCTCGGCGTGACCTTCCTGATCTTCCTCTATCCCAAGGCGCCGCTGGCGCGCATCGTGGGCTCCGACATCCTGCACGCGGTGCCCCTCACCCTGATCGCGGGGACGGCGCATTGGTGGGTGGGCGAGGTCAACCTGCCGCTCCTGGTCTCGCTGCTCTGCGGATCGATCCCAGGCATTATCTTGGGCAGCGTCCTGACGCCGCGCATTTCGGAGAAGTGGCTGAGGCCGATCCTCGCCGCGGTGCTGATCCTGAGCGGGGTAAAGCTGATCGGCTGAAGGGCCGCGCGCCAAGCTCTCAGAGGGCGGACGCGCCGTCAGGACGACGGTGGCGCGAGTGACGGGACTCGAACCCGCGACCTCCGGCGTGACAGGCCGGCGCTCTAACCAACTGAGCTACACCCGCATGCCCGCTCGGCGCCGGCGGCGAGGCGGTGTGGATAGGTCTGGATTTTAGGCCGGTCAAGCCGCTTGTCACGGCGGGCGGCTCTTCCAGTACGAGGTGAGCTGAGCGGTAAGGGTTGCGCGGGTCCGGGCGGCCATGCTGCAGGCCGCCTGAGCCGCGTCCTGTCATCAAAGAAGCGACCCGGGCGACCGGGCCGCCCTTCAATCGTCAGATACGAAGGCCGACTATTCGTCGTCGTACTCGGCGCGCTCCATCACCGGGCCGGAGTCCAGGCCCTTGGCGGAGGTGTCGCGATCGACGAACTCGATGACCGCCACCGGCGCGTTGTCACCATGGCGGAAGCCCGCCTTCATGATGCGGATGTATCCGCCGTTGCGGTCGGCGTAGCGCGGCCCGATCGTGGCGAACAGCTTGCGGACCTGGTCCACGTCGCGCACCCGGCTGATGGCGATGCGGCGCGCGGACAGGTCACCCTGCTTGGCGAGCGTCACCAGCTTTTCAACGAAGGGGCGCAGCTCCTTGGCCTTGGGCAGGGTGGTGGTGATCTGCTCGTGCTTGATCAGGCTGGCGGACATGTTGGCGAACATGGCGGTGCGGTGGGCCGAGGTCCGGCCGAGTTTGCGGTGGGCTTTTCCGTGACGCATGACTTGGTCTCCTCAGGCAAGCCTCGCCCTTCGCGTGAAGGGGGCGGAGCAGGCGACGCCGGAATGGCGCCGCGTGCGGGTGGATGGTCGTGCGTGCTTCGAGACGGCTCCTCAGCATGACGACCACTGATGCAGCGTCCACCCCTCGTCATCCCGAGGAGCGAGCCAGGGCTCGCATCTCGAAGGACGCAGGGCGGGAACTGCTAACGCTAGATCTGGTCCTCGAACTTCTTGGCCAAGTCCTCGATGTTCTCCGGCGGCCAGTTCGGCACGTCCATGCCGAGGTGCAGCCCCATGCCGGTGAGCACTTCCTTGATCTCGTTCAGCGACTTGCGGCCGAAGTTCGGGGTGCGCAGCATCTCGCCCTCGGTCTTCTGGATCAGGTCGCCGATGTAGACGATGTTGTCGTTCTTCAGGCAGTTGGCCGAGCGGACCGACAGCTCCAGCTCATCCACCTTCTTGAGCAGGCTCGGATTGAACGGCAGCTCCGGCTTGGCCTCGTCGATCACCTTCTTCTTCGGCTCGTCGAAGGTGATGAACAGCTGGAGCTGGTCCTGCAGGATTCGCGCGGCGTAGGCCACCGAGTCCACCGGCGACACCGCGCCATTGGTCTCCACCTCCAGCACCAGCCGGTCGTAGTCGAGGCTCTGGCCCTGGCGGGTGGGCTCCACGCGGTAGGCGACGCGCTTGACGGGGCTGTAGAGGCTGTCCACCGCGATCAGGCCGATGGGGGCGTCTTCCGGGCGGTTCATCTCGGCGGCGACGTAGCCCTTGCCGATGTTGACGGTAAACTCCATGCGCACCTGTGCGCCCTCGTCCAGGGTGCAGATCACGTGGTTCTTGTTCAGCACCTCGATGTCGGTGGGCGCCTCGATCTGGCCCGCGGTGATGACGCCGGGGCCGGTCGCGCGCAGCGTCATGCGCTTGGGGCCGTCGGCGTGCATCCGCAGAGCCAGTTGCTTGATGTTCAGGATGATGTCGACGACGTCCTCGCGCACGCCCTCCATGGAGGAGAACTCGTGCACCACCCCGTCGATCTGAACCGACGTGACCGCAGCGCCCTGGAGCGAGGAGAGCAGCACGCGGCGCAGCGAGTTGCCGAGCGTCACGCCGAAGCCGCGCTCCAGCGGCTCGGCGACCATGCGAGCCTTGCGCTCCTTGTCCGAGCCCGTCTCGATCTGCGGCTTCTCGGGACGGATGAGGTCTTGCCAGTTTCTTTCGATCACGGTCGTCTCTCGAACGAGGGTCGAGCGCCGGCCTTCTCAGGCTCGGCGCTCGGGAAAGGGCGGCGGACGGGGGTCAGACCCGGCGGCGCTTGGGCGGACGGCAGCCGTTGTGCGGGATAGGCGTCACGTCGCGGATGGCGGTGATGGAGAAGCCGACCGACTGGAGCGCGCGCAGGGCGGACTCGCGCCCCGAACCGGGACCGGCCACGTTGACCTCGAGCGTCTTGACGCCATGCTCCATCGCCTTGCGGCCGGCGTCTTCAGCGGCGACCTGGGCGGCGTAAGGGGTCGACTTGCGCGAGCCCTTGAACCCCATGGTGCCAGAGGAAGACCAGGAGATGGTGTTGCCCTGGGCGTCGGTGATGGTGATCATGGTGTTGTTGAAGCTGGCGTTCAC
>CAXTUT010000196.1:0-4692 GCA_964247465.1 uncultured Caulobacteraceae bacterium
ACTAGGGCGTGGCGGCGCTGCGAGCCGGCCGACGACGATGCCGCCCGCGGCGGCGCCCGCCTGGCCCTCGGTCGCCCGCTGGAGACGCTGCCGAGGCTGGAGGCGGCGCAGGTGGTGCTCTGTCTTGACGCCGACCCGCTGGGTCCCGGACCTGATCAGATCCGCAACGGCCGCGGCTTCATCACCGCCCGCGATCCTTCCAAGCCAGGCTTCTCGCGCTGGTACGCCGCGGAGCCCGGCTGGACGCAGACCGGCGTCAGCGCCGACCACCGGCTCGCCCTGCACACCCACCTGGTCCGAAACCTGGCCCTGGTGGTCGCCGCCCACCTTGGCGGACCCGCCGCGACCGTCGCCCTGCCGCCTGAAGCGCTCCGCTTCGCCAGGGCCTGCGCCGACGACCTGAAGCAGGCCCACGGCCGCGCCGTCGTGCTCGCCGGGCGGGCTCAGCCACCGGAGGTCCACGCCCTGGCGCACTGGATGAACGCGCGGCTGCACGCGCCGGTGGACGCCATCGCGCCGCTGGACCCCCACCCCGACGACCACCACGCCTCGCTGCAGGCGCTGGTGGCCGACCTGAACGGCGGCCGGGTGCGGACTCTGGTGATCGTGGGCGCCAACCCGGCCTATGACGCGCCGGCGGGGCTGGACGTCGCGGGCGCGATCGGCAAGGCGGCCTTCAGCCTGCACTGCACGGGTCAGGAGAACGAGACCTCGGCCGCCTGCGGCTGGCGGGCGCCGCTCTCCCACCCTTTGGAGAGCTGGGGCGACGTGCGGGCGCGCGACGGGACCGCCTCGATCGTCCAGCCGCTGATCCGCACGATGCACGACAGCCGCACGCCGGCTCAGCTGCTGGCCATGCTCGGCGGCTCGCCTACGCCCTCGGCCTATGAGCTGGTGCGCCAGACCTGGGCCGGCCAGGCGCCGGTCCCCGCGCAGTTCGGCGATCCCGCGTCCGGCCCCACCCTGACGCCCTCGGGCCAGACCGTCCTTGCGCCCACGGGCGAGGCGCCGTCGCGACAGGTCACCGGCGATCTGGCGCCCGCGAGCCTCGCGGCGCAGAACCGCGCGGTGCAGGGCGAAGCGCCGCCGTCGTCGGGCCTCGTCTACGGCGCAGCCACCGACCGGGTCGGCGCGGACCAAACGACAGCGGCGCTCGGCGGGACGATCTCCGACCAGGCCTGGAAGCAGATGCTGACGGCGGGCGTGATCGCGGGCACGGCCTCGCCGCCTGTCCCGCTTCCCGCGGTCGCCTTTCCGCACGTGACGCCCGCGCCCGCGCCGCAGGGCTTCACTCTCGCCCTGTCGCTTGACCCGACCATCTACGACGGCCGCTACGCCGAGAACGCCTGGCTGCAGGAATGCCCCAAGCCGCTGACCTCAGAGGTGTGGGGGTCCAGCCTGGCCCTGTCGCCGGACGACGCCGCGCAACTGCACATCAAGGACTTCGACCACGTGAAGCTGAGCGCCGGCGGGAGCAGCGTGACCGCCTCCGTGCGAGTGGTGGCCGGCCAGGCGGACGGGGTGGTGTCGGGCTTTGTGGGCGGCGGCCGCACCCAGGCGGGGCCGATCGGCACGGAGGTCGGCTACGATTTCGCCCCGCTCCGCACCCAGGCCTCGCCCTGGACCGCCGACGTCCACGTCGAGACGGCGCACGGGCGCGGCGGGCCGCCTTCCTTCCAGTCGCTCTACAAGCTGGAGGGCGAGGCGGCCGACCTCTCCCCGGTGGTCGCCGTGCCCGACCTGCCCGGGCTGAAGGCGCATCCGGTCCAGGCCGCGAGGCTCGACCATCCGCCGAGCCTGCTGCCGCCCAACCCCGCCGACGATCCCAACCACGAGCCCGCCTGGGCCATGGTGATCGACCAGGCGGCCTGCATCGGCTGCAACGCCTGCGTCGTCTCCTGCCAGGCGGAGAACAACGTGCCGGTGGTGGGGCCGCAGGAGGTGGCGCGCGGTCGCGCCATGCACTGGCTGCGCATCGACGCCTACGACACCGGCGGCGCGCACGAGACCCGCCCCGCCTTCCAGCCCGTGCCCTGCATGCAGTGCGAGTCCGCCCCCTGCGAGCCCGTCTGCCCGGTGGAGGCGTCCATCCACGACCATGAGGGGCTGAACGACCAGGTCTACAACCGCTGCATCGGCACGCGCTTCTGCCAGTCCAACTGCCCCTACAAGGTCAGGCGGTTCAACTGGTTCGGCTACGCCCACGACCAGGCCTACGCCAACATGGGCGACGACAGCTACGACGCGCAGAAGAACCCCGACGTCACCGTTCGCGCCAGGGGCGTGATGGAGAAATGCACCTACTGCGTCCAGCGCATCAGCCACGCCCGCCGCGCCGCCGAGAAGGAGGGTCGCGACATCGGCGCCCATGAGGTTGCGACCGCCTGTCAGTCGGCCTGCCCCACCCAGGCGATCCGCTTCGGCGACAAGTCCAATCCGGCCTCGGGAATGCAGGCGCTGCGCCAAGACCCCCGCCACTTCGCCCTGCTCGCCGACGAGGGCACGCGCCCGCGCACCACCTACCTGGCGCGCATCCGCAATCCCAATCCCGCGCTCGTCCCGACGCACGAGCCGGAGGGACGAGCGTGACCCTCGCCGCTCCTCAGAACCGCTGGACAATGCCGGGGCTTTCGACCTGCGAAGAGGTCAACGCCATTATCAGCGAGCCGCTGCTGGGCCGCCAGAGCTGGGCGCCCACCCGCTGGCGTGGCTGGTGGATCCTGCTGGCCATCGCCCTGCCCTTCGCGCTCGCCTTCGTCGCCGGGCTGGTGGTGGAGCTGACGCAGGGGGTCGGCGTCTTCGGCAACAACTCCACCATCGTGTGGGGCTTCCCCATCGCCAACTACGTCTGGTGGATCGGCATCGGCAACGCCGGCACGCTGATCAGCGCCTTGCTCCTGCTGACCCGCCAGCCGTGGCGCGCGGCGATCAACCGCTTCGCCGAGGCGATGACGCTGTTCTCGGTCTCCATCGCCGGCATCTTTCCGATCATCCACTTGGGAAGGCCGCTGTTCTTCTACTGGCTGGCGCCCTACCCCAATCCCATGACCTTGTGGCCGCAGTGGCGCAGCGCCCTGGTCTGGGACTTCTGGGCCATCCTGTCGTATCTGATCTTCTCGGTGATATTCTGGTACACCGGGCTGATCCCCGATCTCGCCACCCTGCGCGACCGGGCGCACTCGCCCGTGGTGCGCAAGATCTACGGCGCCTTCGCACTGGGTTTTCGCAACTCCTCGCGCCACTGGGCCGTGCACCAGAGCTTTTCCAAGGTGATGGCGGGGCTGGCGGTGCCGCTGGTCTGCTCGGTGCACTCCATCGTGGGGCTGGACTTCGCCGCCTCGCTCATGCCCGGCTGGCAGGAGAGCCTGTTCCCGCCCTATTTCGTGGTGGGGGCGATGTTCTCGGGTTTCGCCATGGTGGTGATCCTGGCCGTGCTGCTGCGCAATGGGCTGCGGCTCAAGGCGCTGATCACCGACCGCCACTTCGACGCCATCGCCAAGATCATCGTGGCCTGCGCCTGCATCATGGGCCTGTCCTACGCCACCGAGTGGTTCATGGCCTGGTATAGTGGCGAGCGGGCGGAGCGCAGCTTCATCGCCTACGTCTTCACCGGCCATTACTGGCCCTGTTACGCCGTCATGTTGTTCGGCAACGTGTTCGCGCCCCAGGTCCTGTGGTTCAAGCGCGCCCGCGCCAGCCTGCCGATCCTGATCGGCGTCAGCGTGCTGATCCTGATCGGCATGTGGTTCGAGCGCATCCTGATCATCTGGAACACGCTCGGCCACGGCTATCTGCCCACCCTGTGGCGCGTGTTCTGGCCGACGCTCTGGGACTACGCGGTGCTGTTCGGCTCGCTCGGCCTGTTCGCCGTCATGTTCCTGCTGTTCGTGCGCGTGGTCCCCGCCGTCTCGATGTTCGAGACGCGCGAGCTGGCCATGCAGGAGCGCGAGCGATGACGCGCGCCCTGCTGGCCGGCTTCCCCGGCCCCGAACCGCTGAAGACCGCCCTGCGCGACGCTCGCGACCAAGGCCGCCGGCCGCTGGAGACCTTCACGCCCTATCCGATGCCCGAGCTCGCCGACCTGCTGGGAACGGCGCGCACCAACGTGCCCTGGTGGATGCTCGGCGGCGGCCTGACGGCGGCGGCCCTGTTCTACGCCATGGAGTGGTTCAGCGCGACGCACCTTTACCGCTTCGACCAGGGCGGGCGGCCGTTCAACAGCTGGCCGGCCTTCATCGTGGCGACCGTGGAGGTCAGCGTGCTGGTCGCCGGGCTGACCGGCTTCGTCGCCTTCCTGCTGAAATGCGGCCTGCCGCGCCTGCACCATCCGGTGTTCGACGCGCAGGCCTTCGGTCGGGCGAGCCAGGACCAGTTCCTGCTCGCGCTCCAGCTGCCTGACGAGGCGACCGGCGCCGGCGCCGCGCGCCGGTTCTTGGCCGACGCCGGCGCGGTGTGGGTCGAGGAGGTGGAGCTGTGAGCCGTCGCGCCGCCTGGCTGACGCTGTCCCTCGCGCCGGCGGTGCTCGGATTCGGGCTCTCCGGCTGCGACGACCTCACCATGTTCCGCCAGCCCAAGCTGCGCGCCCAGGCGCCGGCCTCCACCCTGCCCGACGACACCGAGTCCCAGGCCCCGCCCGACCAGGCGGTGGCGCAGGGCGAGCGGCGCCACGGTGCGGAGGTCGACGAGGCCGGC
>CAXTUT010000197.1:0-4642 GCA_964247465.1 uncultured Caulobacteraceae bacterium
CCGCCCCTGGCCATCGCGCACGGCGGCCACCGCGCCATGCGCCGGCAGGGCGAGCGCTGTGACGGACACGCCCCACCGCTCCGGCCGCCCCGCATCGGCGCGCTCGGCGCCAGAGGCGGCCTCCAGGCGCGCCAAGCGGGCGGCCATGCCCTGGGCCGGGTTGAAGGGTCTCGCGTTCGTCTTTCTCATGCGACCTTCTCCCGACCGGGGCGGCTCGATCGCCTCGGTTCGAGCGCATCCTTGCCCCAAGGACGGCGCGGCCGGCAGGCGGCAAGGCGCCACTCAAATCCGCCGTCAGTCCGCCCCTAGCCGCCAACCTCAGCGGTCAGGGCGCCACGGGATGCGCCGCCGCCATACGCGCGGCGACGTCGTCGAAGGCCTTCTTCTCGGCCCGGGTGCACTTGACGCGGCTGCAGTAGCTGTCCTCGGCGCCGTGCATCATCTGGGGCAGGTAGGTCAGCACGCTGGCCACCGTCTGCTGCAGGATCTGGGGGATGCGGCGGGCGGCCAGACGCCCGGTCGGCGAACTGTAGAAAATCAGCAGCTCCTTCAGCTGCCCGGCGGTGAACTCGCGCGCGAGGCGCGAGACCGCCTCGTTCTGCAGCTGCGGCGTGATGCTGGTCAGCCCGTCGCTCACCGCCGCCACCATGGCCTTGGCGTGGTCGGGGTCGCGCGCGGACAAGGCGCCGGCGAGCTGGACGCTGAGCCCGGAGGTCAGGGTGCGCGCGCTGGCCCGAAGCGAGGGCGCCCCCGCGATGTCGTACACCTGCTGCGCCAGCGCCAGCTTCTCCCCATCGACATGGGCGTTGGCGGGCGAACCGGCCACGATCGGCGGCGACAGGCCGACCGGATCCGGCGCCGCTGTCGAGAGCGGCGCATCCTGGGCCGCCGCCGCGAGCGGCGACAGCGCGAGGACGATGGCCAGAGCCAGACCGGTAGGTGAACGCGAAGACGTCATGGCGGCCCAAATGTTGCGCGGCTCTGCATCCGAGTGGGACGCCGGCCCGCAGCCTAGGCCGCCGGCGACGCCCGTCGCCAGGCCGCGCGCCTTCTACACCAAGCTCCCTTTGATCACGAAATCGACACGTTCGCCCACCGCAAGCGCAACGCCGCTTCGTGCACGTCATGTCCTTCCGCGTCCGGCGAATGACCGGTCCGGCGATCTGCACCGATGGCGGACACCGACGACCTCGCCGAGAAGCGGCGGCTTTTCGCTTCCCCTGCCCGCCCGCTTTGGCTATAGCGCGCCCTCCCGCCGCCGTAGCTCAGTGGTAGAGCGCATCCTTGGTAAGGCTGAGGTCCAGGGTTCGAATCCCTGCGGTGGCACCACTTATATTGCTGATTTAATCGAGGGGGCGAGGCGCGCGACAGGCGCACCTCTCTTCGCCCCAGCCGTCGCCATACGGCGCGCGGGCGTAGGCTCGGTGGAAGCGAGCCGGAGCGTCTGGCGTAGCGGGCCTGATCCAGCGCCGCCGGCGCGTCGCCGCCCTGCGCCTGGCCTCGATCAGCCCAACGCACCATGAAGAGCCCATAATCGGCCTTGCCGCCCTCGGCCGACGGAACGCCTGACAGACCTCATCCAAGCTTCCCGCCGGGCTTCGTACAGGCGCTCGCGCGACGGACGGTTATTTGGCTCGTGACTGCGCGTCTTCGGAACGTCAGGTCAGTTTGATGACGATCTTGCCGAAGTCTTCGCCGGCGTTCGCCGCCCGGTAGGCGGCTTTGGCGTCGTCGAATGCGAAGGTGCGCGCGATCGGCGGCTTGATCTCGTGGGCGTCGATGAAGGCGGCAAGGTCGCGGTAGGCGGCGGCGCTGCCTACGGAGGTGCCGCGTATGGATCCGCCTTTCATCATCAGGGCGATGAAGTCGGGCGATTTGTCCGCAAACTCATACAGACCCATCAGCGCGACCTCGCCGCCGGCCGCCAGTGCGGCGATCGACTGGTCGAGTGCGCCGGGGCCGGCGGCGTCGACCACGCGGTCGAAGGCGCCGAACCGCTCGCGAGCGACCTCCCCCCAGTTCGCCACGTCGCGATAGTTGACCACACCCGAGCCGCCGAGCGCCGTCACCTTGTCCGACTTCGCGTCGTCGCCGGTGGTGGCGATCACGCTGGCGCCCGCCGCCTTGGCGAGCAGCAACGCGAACAGCGACACCCCGCCCGTGCCGGTCACCAGCACTTTGTCTCCAGGCTTCACGGGGTCGGTGTAGGGCCGGTCGCCGTTCAGCGCCGTCCACGCGGTCAGCGCCGCGCACGGCAGGGTGGCCGCCTCGTCGAACGACAGCGTCCGGGGCGTCCGGGTCAGGCGGTCGGCGGGCAGGATCGCGTATTCGGCGAGCAGGCCGTTCTGTCCCGGCGACCCCAGGCCCCATCCCATGTTCTCGACCGGAGGGCCATCCTTCCAGCCGGGGAAGTAGGCGCCGGACACGCGCTCCCCGAACGACCATCCTTCGACGCCCGCGCCCAGCGCATCGATCTCGCCCGCGCCGTCCGACACCGGGACGAAGTCCTGCTCGGCGACCTGGAACGCGCCGGTCAGCAGCAGGTGATCGCGCCTGTTGAGCGAGACGGCGCGCACCTTGACGCGAACCTCGCCCGGGCCCGGCTCGGGCGTCGCAACGTCTTCGCGAACAAGGCCGTCGAGAGAGGTGGAGCCCGCTTTCACAATCCAACGCTTCATGGTCGCCTCCGGGTCGAAGCGGCGCGCTTCAACTGCAATAATCTCTCATGCAGTAGCGCTGCTTGCAGTGCAAGGGCCATTGTTGCACTATCGATCCGTGAACGACCTGCGCTTCCCCACCGCCCTGCAGATGGTCCTGTCGCTCGCCGTGGCGAGGGAGACGGGCGCGCGCTGCACGAGCGGGGAGCTGGCGGGCGGTTGGGGGCCAACCCGGCGCTTGTGCGCACCTTGCTGGTGCCCTTGTCGCGCGCGGGGATCGTCGCGACGACGTCCGGCAAGACGGGCGGGGTCCGTCTGGCGCGATCGCCGGAAGAGATCACGCTGCGCGACGTCTACGCCGCAGTCGTGGACGACAAGCGGTTGTTCGCCCCGCGTCCCAACGTGCCGAGCCTTTGCGTCGTCAGCACCAACATATCGAGCTTCTTCGGCGAACTGGCTGCGGAAGCGGAGGAGGCGATGGTCGCGACGCTGGGAAGACGAACGGTGGCGCAGAGCCTCGCCCAGATACGCGAGATCCACGCCCTGCTTCTCCCGACACGAGCAGGCGGTGGGACGGGTGAAGTGTCGGGAGGCATCGGGAGCGTCCCTTCACCATGAAGCTGAACGGGACGGCTGGTCGGCCTTCGCCCGCTTCTTCGGCGAGCTGTCGGCCTACAACCGCCCCACGCCGGACTATCGGCGCGGCTGGAGGGGCGCAGCGGACGCAGGTGGCCGAAGCAAGATGCGGTTCCAGCACGCCGTCAAGGAACTGCGCCAGCGCGCGCTGCAAAGCGGGCTGAGGGCGGACGTGGGTTGGCGAGACATCCTGTTCGTCGAAGAACTCGGTTCTCAGACGAGCTACGGCGATCGCGGGACCGGCAGACCGAGGCCGTATACATGTCCTCGGGGGAAGGGGCGGCGGATCAGCCTCGGCGACCGGGGCAAGCCCGATGCGAGGCGGGCTGCGACTTCGCGGCGACGGCGCCGGCCCTCAACCTCAGTTCGCGGCCCGCTCGTCATAGCGCAGCCTGGCCTGCTCGATGCGCTCCGCCTGGCCGAGCGCCCAGCCCGCCAATGCGCGTACCGGCCCCAGCACTTCGCGGCCCATGTCCGTCAGGTCGTAATCGACCCTAGGCGGCTTTGTCGGCGTCACGGCGCGATTGACGTAGCCGTCGCGCTCCAGGCTACGCAGGGTGCTGGTGAGCACCTTCTGCGAGATGCCGATGCGCCGCCGCAGGGCGCTGAACCGGAGTGCGCCGTCCTCGAGCGAGACGATGGTCAGCATCGACCACTTGTCGCCTATCCTGGCCAGGGTCTGGGCCAGGGTGCGGCGGGTCTCGGGCGGCAATTCGCTTACGCATGGTTTCATCCAGGTGCCTCCTTGAAGCCCAACGGCGCCTGCGCCTAATCCGGGTCACCGCAATACCATCTTTCGATGGAGGAGCAGCCCGGATGGCGACGACCTCGGAACAGGACCCCGTGCTGGTCACGGGCGGCTCGGGCTATCTGGCCGGCACGATCATCGCCCAGCTACTGGCGGCGGGGCGCCAGGTCCGCACCACGATCCGCGACCTCGCCCGCGCAGACGAGGTCCGCGCCACCCTGCAGCGACACGCCTCCACCCAGGGGCTGAGCTTCCACGCCGCAACCTGCTGGCCGACGCGGGCTGGGACGGAGCGGTCGAGGGCGTCCGGCAAGTGATCCACGTCGCCTCGCCCATGCCCGTGCGCGAATATCGGTCCCAGGACCTGGAGAGGCCGGCCCGTGAGGGCGTGCGCCGCGTGCTGGAGGCGTCCCACCGCGCAGGCGTCGGGCGGATCGTCATGACCTCCTCCACAGTCGCCGCCACTCCCGCTGAGCCCGGGGTGGCGTCCGACGAAAGCGTCTGGACGGACGTCTCGGCGAGCGTCAGCCCCTATGCGCGCTCCAAGACGCTGGCCGAACAGGATGCCTGGGCGCTGGCGCGGACGCTTGGGGGCGAGGAT
>CAXTUT010000198.1:0-4623 GCA_964247465.1 uncultured Caulobacteraceae bacterium
ACGCACGGCGGCTCGCCGGCGTCCTGCAGAAGCTCGCCGCCGGATCGCCCACCCTTCGCGCCCGCGCCGCCGACGTTGTGATCACGCCCCTGAACGTCCTCCTGACCCAGCTTCGCAGCCTGCTGCAGGCGCAACCGGTCACCCGCGCCTCGCTGCCCGCAGACCTGGTGCGCGACTGGGTCGCGCCGGACGGGCGAGCCCGCGTCTCGGTGTTCCCGAGCGGGGACTCCAATGACAACGCCGTTCTGGCCCGCTTCTCCCGGGCGGTGAGGGCGGTGGCGCCAGACGCCACGGGCACGCCGATCACCATCCAGGAGGCCGGGCGCACCATCTACACCGCCTTCCTGCAAGCCGGCGCGCTGGCCTTCGTGGTCATCGTGGGGCTGCTGCTGCTGGTGCTGCGCCGGCCGCGCGACGTGGCGCTGACGCTCGCGCCGATCCTGCTCACCGGGCTGCTGACGCTCGCCACCTGCGTGGTCATCCGCCAACCGCTGAACTTCGCCAACATCATCGCCTTCCCGCTGCTGCTTGGCATCGGCGTGGCGTTCAACATCTACTTCGTCATCGCCTGGCGGGCGGGCGAGACCAACCTGCTGCGCTCCAGCCTGGCGCGTGCGGTGCTGTTCAGCGCCCTGACCACCGGCGCCTCATTCGGCAGCCTCATCCTGTCGCCGCATCCGGGGACTTCGGGCATCGGCGAGTTGTTGCTGATCGCGCTGGGGTGGACGCTGGTCACCGCGCTGCTGTTCGAGCCGGCGCTGCTCGGGCCGCCGCCGCGCCGGACTTGACCCTCTGGAAGGAGGGACCGCCGACGCGACGGGCTGGGTTCAGCTATGGGCGAGCTTGTCCGACAGGGCGTTCAGCTTCTTCACCAGCGCCGGCGCGCCGCCGCTTTGCAGAGTGCTCATGAAGTCGGAGCGCTGCTGGCTCAGCTGGCTGATGCTGCCCTCGAAGTAGACGTCGATGATCTTCCACTGGCCTGTGTTGGTCTGGCGCATGCGGTAGGTCAGATCGTTCGAGCCGCCCTGCGGGCTGGCCAGGGTGGTGTGGACGAGCTTGTCCGGCCCGCGGGTGTCCACCTTGCCGAGGTCGAAGTGCTGGCCTTCGTAGGTGTCGAAGTGGTTGGCCCAGGTCGACACGTTGAAGCGATTAAAGGCGGTGAGCAGGGAGGCCTGGTCCGCCGCCGACATCGTCGTCCACGTCGGGCCGACGGCGAAGCGCGCCATGATCGGCAGGTCGAAAGCCCGCTTCACCGCAGGATCGAGCTTGTGATAGCGGCCCTCGAAGCCAAGCGCCTTGCCCTGCTTCATGGTGGAGAGCAGGGCGTCGTCGAACAGCTGGATCTGCGTGGCGGCGGGATCGGAGGCCTGGGCGTGGGCGGCGAGCGGCAGGAGTGCGGCCGAAGCGGCCGGTCCGGCCAGGGCCAGGGCGAGGAGGGCGGGCGTCACCAGGCGCATGGTCGGTGTGGTCCTTGCAGGTTGCGGCGACATAGCCGGTCGCGCCCGCTTGGGCGTCGGGGGGGGCACGTAGGGTGCGCGCGTCCGGTTGCCGCCCGTCAGCGTCAGGCGTCCCGGTCCACCAGGAAGGCGGGCAGGCGGCGCAGGGCGTCGGCTCGCCCGCCGTAGGGCTCCAGCGCCGCGGCCGCCCGCTCCGCAATCCGGAGCGCTTCGCGCCGCGCCCCCTCCACGCCCATGAGCGAGACCAGCGTCGCCTTGCCGGCCTCGGCGTCCTTGCCCACCGCCTTGCCGGCCTTCTCGGCTGTGGAGGTGGCGTCGATCAGGTCGTCGGCGATCTGGAACGCCAGCCCCAGGTCGTGGGCGTAGGCGCGAAGGCGCGCCTCGTCCTCCGCCCCGGCTTGGCCCAGCACGGGGCCGGCCTCGCAGGCGAACTCGAACAGCGCGCCGGTCTTCATGCGCTGCAGCAGGGCGACGTCTTCGGCCCCGAACGCGTGGTCGGGAGCGACGATGTCCATCATCTGGCCGCCGACCATGCCTTCGCTGCCCGATGCACGGGCGAGGCGGGCCGACAGGCGGCAGCGCACCTCGGCGTCGGGATGGGTCGCGCCGTCGGCCAGCACCTCGAACGCCAGGGTCAGCAGGGCGTCGCCGGCCAGCACCGCGGTGGCCTCGTCGAACTTCCTGTGGGCGGTCGGCTGGCCGCGGCGAAGGTCGTCGTCGTCCATGCAGGGCAGGTCGTCGTGGACCAGCGAATAGGTGTGCACCATCTCGATCGCCGCCGCCGCCCGAAGCGCTCCCGCATCGGGTGCGCCGAACAGGGCTGAGCCCTGCAGCACCAGGAAGGGCCGCAGGCGCTTGCCGCCGACGGTGATGGCGTAGCGCATCGCCTCCTGCACCCGGGCGTGGAAGCCGACCGGCGTCGGCAGCACGCGCTGCAGTTCGGCGTTCACCGCCTGCGCAGCGTCGGCGAGCTCATGGTGCAGCGGCCGTGGGTTGGCTGCTGCCGCCTTCGTCGTCATGGTCAAAGCGGTTTCGCCCCTGCAACCGGCCGGCTCCGGTCCGCGCGATCTAGACCGACGGCGTATCGATAAGCGTGACCTGGGCGCACCAGCGGCGTTGAAATCCGTCGCGGTCGCAGGCGTCGCCCCGCTCTCCGGTTCCGCTTGGGGCGAGCGGCGCCTACTCTGGCAGCATGGGTAACCGACTCCACGACGCCGCCGAACGTGAGACGCGGCGTCGAGGGCTCGGTTTCGGCGGCGAGCCGGCAGGCGCGGGGAGTTCGATGTGCGGGTGATCCTGGCCCAGCCGAGAGGGTTTTGCGCCGGCGTGGTGCGGGCCGTCGACATCGTGGAGCGTGCGCTGGCCCTCTACGGCAAGCCCGTCTACGTGCGCCACGAGATCGTGCACAACCGCCACGTGGTGGACGCCCTGAAGGCCAAGGGCGCGCGCTTCGTGGAAGAACTGGACGAGGTGCCCGACGGCGCGGTGACGGTGTTCAGCGCGCACGGCGTCTCGCGCACTGTGGAAGCTCAGGCGCGCGCGCGCGGCTTGCCGGTGCTCGACGCCACCTGCCCCCTGGTGGCCAAGGTCCACACCCAGGCCAACCGCTATGTCGCGCGCAACCGCTCGCTGATCCTCATCGGCCACGCCGGCCATCCCGAGGTCGAGGGCACCATGGGCCAGGTCGATGCGCCCGTCGCGCTGGTCTCCACCACCGACGACGTGGCGGCGCTGGACTTCGCACCCGACACGCCTCTGGCCTACGTCACCCAGACCACGCTCAGCGTGGACGACACCCGCGCGGTCATCGCCGCCCTGAAGGCGCGGTTCAGCGACATCACCGGACCCGACACCAGCGACATATGCTACGCCACCCAGAACCGACAGTCGGCCGTGCGCGAGTTGTGCAAGGTGGTGGACGTGCTGCTGGTGGTCGGCGCGCGCAACAGCTCCAACTCCAACCGCTTGTGCGAGATCGGAACGGAGGAGGGGCTTGCAAGCTATCTGATCGCCGATGGCGGCGAACTGGACCCGGCCTGGATTGCGGGCGTAGAGACGGTCGGGCTGACCGCAGGCGCATCCGCCCCCGAGGAGCTGATCTTGAGCGTGATCGCCGCCCTGCGCCTCACCGGCGACGTCGAAGTCACTCAGATGAACGGCATTCGGGAGGACATTGAGTTTCGTCTTCCCGTCGAACTGCGTACGCCTGGCGAGGCGCGGGCGGAACAGGTTTGCGCCTAGACTGAACACCTCGCGCCTCCGCGGCGCGGCTTACCCCCGTCGCGTTCCCCCTTCGGACGCGGCACAGACAGGAGTGCGGCATGGGTTTTCCCCTGCAGCAGGCGGCCCGGATCGGCGCCTACGTGATGAAGCAGCAGATCAGCGGCGTGAAGCGCTACCCGCTCGTGCTGATGCTGGAGCCGCTGTTCCGCTGCAACCTGGCCTGCGCCGGCTGCGGCAAGATCGACTATCCGGACGAGATCCTGAACCAGCGCCTGTCCTACGAACAGTGCATGGAGGCGATTGACGAGTGCGGCGCCCCCGCCGTGTCCATCGCCGGCGGCGAACCGCTGCTGCACCGGGACATGCCGCGCATCGTCAAGGGCTTCATCGCCAAGAAGAAGTTCGTGATCCTGTGCACCAACGCCTTGTTGATGAAGAAAAAGATCGACCAGTACGAGCCCAACGAGTTCTTCACCTGGTCCATCCATTTGGACGGCGATCAGGCCATGCACGACAAGTCGGTGTGCGAGGACGGCGTCTACCAGAAGGCGGTTGAAGCCATCCAGCTCGCCAAGTCCAGGGGCTTCCGCACCCAGATCAACTGCACCGTCTTCGACGGCGCCGACCCCGAGCGGCTGGCCGCCTTCTTCGACGACATGAAGGCCATCGGCTGCGACGGCGTCACCATCTCCCCCGGCTACGCCTACGAGCGCGCGCCGGACCAGGAGCATTTCCTGAACCGCGCCAAGACCAAGCAGTTCTTCCGCGACGTGCTGAAGCGCGGCAAGGGTGGAAAGAGCTGGAGTTTCACCAACTCCTCGCTGTTCCTGGACTTCCTGGCCGGCAACCAGACCTACGAGTGCACGCCCTGGTCCATGCCGGCGCGCACCGTGTTCGGCTGGCAGAAGCCCTGCTACCTGCTCGGCGAAGGCTACACCAAGAC
>CAXTUT010000199.1:0-4615 GCA_964247465.1 uncultured Caulobacteraceae bacterium
TGGCCGCGCTGGGCGAGCGTCTGCAGTCGGCTGCGTCACGCGCGCCCGACGCCTGGCGCCGAGCTGCGCGGCTGCCGCAGCTGGAGGCGCGTCTTGCGGCGGCCGCGACCCGCACGATCGTCCGCGCGGACCAGCGCCTGGCCCACCTGGAGCAGCTGCGCGCCTCGTTCAATCCCGACCGTCCGCTGGCGCTGGGGTTCGCCAGGGTGCACCACGCCGACGGTCGGCTGGTGCGCTCGGGCGGCGAGCTGGGCGCCGGCGAGGCGTTGCAGCTGATGTTTTTCGACAAAAAGCCCGTCGCGGTCCGGGTGGAGGGCGGCTCGTCACGCGGGGGCCGCCGCGGGACGGAGCCCACCCGCCAGGGCGATTTGTTCTGAGCCGCCAGGCGCAGCCGTCCGGCGGCGCGCGAGCGGCGGACCCATTTCCATCCTGGCATCCCGATAGTAAAACTGCGGCATGAACGCCATCGATCGCGATATGGACGCGCAAGCCCAGCTGCATTACGGGGACGGAGACTACGTCGTGCTCAAGCCGGGCCGTTACGTGGTCTGCGCAGTCAGCGAGCGCCGCATACCGCTCGACACGCTCAGATATTGGAGCGTCTCACGTCAGGAGGCCTACGCGGGTGCTGCGGAGGCCGTCCAGCGTTTCTGCAGGCCGGATTGAATGCAGGTCAGAAGACCCTTCTACGTTCGTCAACCCTTCATAAACTCTGATATGCGACTGTGTATCCGTCGAGTTCGCGTCCAAACCCTACAAAATGGACGGTGTCATGGCGACAGGCCTTGAAGCCCTGAGCGTCCTACTCGCTGACGACAACCCGCACATGCGGGAGATCGTCGGCGTGCTGCTCAACAACTTCGGCATAACCCAGATCCGCTCCGTCCACGACGGCAGCCAGGCCCTCGCCATGCTGAACACCTGGCAACCCGACGTCGCCATCGTGGACTTCAAGATGGAGCCGGTCGACGGGGTGGAGTTCACCCGGCGCGTGCGCAACTCCACGGAGAGCCGAAACCCCTACCTGCCGATCATCATGATGACCGGCCATTCCGCCCGGGTGCGCGTCTATGAGGCGCGCGACGCCGGCGTCACCGAATTCGTGGTCAAGCCGGTCAACGCGCGGACCCTGCTGGACCGGGTCATGGCGGTCATCTATCGCCCGCGTCCGTTCGTGCGAACTCGCGGCTACTTCGGCCCCGACCGGCGGCGCCGCGCCGAGCCTGCCTTCGCCGGACCCTACCGACGTTCGTCGGACGTCGGGTCGGCGTCAGGCGACGAGGCGGTCGACGACTCGCTCGGCGTCGCAGGCGACGTGCTGATCTGATCGCCTGTCGAGCCATCGGCCGCGAGCGTCAGGTCGGCGACCAGCGGCAGGTGGTCGGACGCCATCCGCGCCAGCGGCGTCGTCACCGCGTGTACGCTCCTCACGTCGATGCCGGCGGTCAGGAACATGTGGTCGATCCGCAGCATCGGCAGGCGGGAGGGAAAGGTCCTGGCGGGTCTGCCGCCGCGTCGCCGCTCTCCCGTCTCGCTTCGCTGCACGTCGCGAAGCTCGCCCGTCAGGCGGCGATAGGCGGCGTAACGGGCGGTGGCGTTGAAGTCGCCGACCAGCACCGCAGGCGGACGCCATGCGCCATGGCCGATCCAGTCAGGGCCGAGCAGGGCCGTGACCTGGCCGCGCTGTTCCAAGGGCACCAGACCCAGGTGCGTGTTGATGACCTGCAGCTCCAGGCCGTCGACCTCAACCGCCAGCCAAAGGGCGCCTCGCCGCTCAAGCCGGCTGCGCGGCAAGGTCGGCAGCGCGCCGCTGCGCACCAGCCGGCAGGGTAGGGACGTCAGGATGGCGTCGCCGTACCGCTCCTCCGCCACCTGAAAGGCCGCGTTGAACTGCGCGCGCATGCCGAGCCTCGCGGCGATCGCGTGCGCCTGATCGACGCGGCCGCTGCGGGCGCGGCCCACGTCCAGCTCCTGCAGGGCGACGACATCGGGGCTCGCCTGGGCGATCACGGCGGCCACGCGGCCCACGTCCAGCCTGCGGTCCACGCCCACGCAGCCGTGGACGTTGTAGGTCATCAGCCGCAGCACCCAGGCGCCGCTCAGCCGGCGTGAAGGCGATAGCGGCTGCGGCGTCGATAGGTTTGTCCGGGGCGCAGGATCGTGTCGGGAAAGTCCGGATGGTTGACGGCGTCGGGGAAGGCCTGCGGTTCGATGGCCATGCCGCCATGCTGCACGAACGGAGCCGGCAGCCGCTGGCCGCTGTAGACCTGCATGCCGGCCTGATCGGTGGTGATGCCGAGGCTCGCGCCGTCCGGCGCCTGGAGCGTCAAGGCCGTCGCGGCCGATCGATCGAGCGCCCAGTTGTAGTCCAGTCCACCGGCCGGGGCGAACGTGGCGGCTCCCTGCTCCAGCACCTCGCCCACCGGGCGAGACTGGCGCAGGTCGAAGGGTGTGTCGGCCACCGCCGCCACCGCGCCGGTGGGGATCAGGCCCGCCCCGACGGGGGTGTAGCGGTCGGCCTGGATCTGCAGGGTATGGTCCAGGATCGTGGCGGCGCGGTCGCCGAGCAGGTTGAAGTAGAGGTGCTGGGACAGGTTGACCGGAGTGGCCGCCGACGCGGTGGCGGAATACTCGATCTGCAGCGTGTCGGCGGCGACGAGGCTGAACGTTACGCGCACGTTCGCCGTCCCCGGAAAGCCCTCCTCACCCTCTGGCGAGGCGTAGCTCAGCGACACGGCGAGGTCGTCCTTGGACCTGTCCTCGAAACGCCAGAGACGCTTGTTGAAGCCGACCTTGCCGCCGTGCAGGGTATTGGGCGGCTCGTTCACGCTGAGCTGCACGTCGCGGCCGTCCAGGGTGAACCGGCCGCCGGCGATGCGGTTGGCGACGCGGCCCACCAAGGCGCCCAGATACGCCGTGTCGCGCTCGTAGTCCTTGAGGCTGTCATAGCCGAGGATGGCCTGGCGCATCCCGGCGGCGGTGGGGAACCCCAGGCGGCGCACGATGGCGCCGTAGTCGAGCACCTCCACCTCCAGGCCGCCCGGCCACGCCAGGGCGACGGCATGGACGACGTGGCCATCGGCGGTCAGGCCGAACGGACGCACGCTCAGCCCGCCTCCGTCGGGGAAGGCGATGCGTCGGCGGTTTCGTCGTCGAGCTGGCGGGCGCTGTCCTGAATGGCGTCCATCCAGCTGTCGGCATGTTCGCTGGGCGTGGAGATGGGCGCCACCATGCACACGCTCTGCATCGGCAGGACGTCTCGCCAGTCGGAGATCAGCTGCTTGTAGGCCTTGCCGACGGGGCGGATGTTGCGGTCCAGGTCGTAGAGGCCGAGCGGGTTGACCCGTCCGTTGTTCTCCCGAAGCGCTGTGTCCCAGTCGACCTGGTCGGTCAGCGAATACCAGGTGAAGCCCAGGATCGGGATACCGTCGTTACGCACGCGCAATACGTTGGCCCATTCCTTCCACAGCCAGTTCACCGCCTCGTCCCCGTTCGGCCCCTCGGCGATGTTGGTTTCGGTATGCATCACCGGCAGTCGGTAGCGCTGATAGTAGTGGCGGGTAATCTCGTTGTAGCCGAAGATTTCCCCCGATGCGGAGGTCATGCCGTCGGCGGATACACGGTGTTCGTTGGTCATGTAATAATCGTTGCCGAGGATACAGTGTTGCTTCAGGCGATTGTTCATGAAGAAATGGTACTCGTTCCGCGTCATGCCGTTGTCCATCAGGAACTCGTACATTTCAGAGTCAACGCGGCGGCCATAGTTCAAGTCCAGCGACAGGAACCGTTCCGAGTTCATGACCTCCGCGGGACCGATGGCAGCCGGGTTCTCGGCGTGGAAGTATTCGGAGGACTCGCTCTGAACGAAGATGGCGTCCGGGCGGACGTCCAAGATCGTCTTCATCGCCAGGACGTTGCCCTTCACGATATGCTTCAGCGCCGTCACGAACCCGATGTCGGTGGTCATCTGCTCGTTCCACCAGCCGTAGCGAGCGGAGAACGAGGCGCAGATATACATCTCGTTGATGGGCGTATAGAGTTGCACCCAAGGAAAGCGCTCGGCAAAATCGTGCGCATAGACTTGGAAGAGCTCGGGAAAGTCCGGGTTCTGGAAGTTCCCGATCCAGTCGGGCACGCCGAAGTGGCACAGATCGACGATGGGGACGATGTCGCGCGCCTTCAGGTCGTTGAACGTCTCGTCGGTGAACCCCCAGTCATACTTGCCCACGCCGCGCCAAACCGTGTGGATGGGCGGCCCGTAGCGCACGAAGCGGATGCCCAGATCCTCGATGAGCTGGAAGTCGGTACGCCAATGCTTATAGAAGCCGCACTTCTCCAGTTCGTCCACGCGTTCCGTTCCCCCCTTGATGGTCGGGACGCTGTTTTCGATGCCTGTAGCGAACATGAAGCTGAACATACGAGGCGTTGTCCTGGAGCAAGCGGAGACCCGGCGGACGCCGGACCTGTAAGGCTGAGGCGGGTATGGCCTTAGACCCCGGTGTCCGCGTTGGACAGGGCCTGGTCCTTCGACCGCAGCGTCTTGTCCATGTGGCGGCCCGCCCGCGCGAGGTCGGCGCCGGCGTGCTGGGCCGCGCGGCCGGTCGCCTCTCCGGCC
>CAXTUT010000200.1:0-4609 GCA_964247465.1 uncultured Caulobacteraceae bacterium
CCGTGGTCGGCTCGTCGAAGAACAGGATCTCCGGGTGGGCCACCACGGCGCGCGCCAGCCCGACGCGCTTCTGCATGCCGCCCGACAGCTCGCTGGGATAGCGCTCGGCGACGTCGGCGGGCAGGCCGACGCGGCCCAGCGCCTCCACCGCGCGCTCGCGGGCGGTGCGGCGCGACACCTTCTCGGCGTTGATCAGCCCGAAGCCGACGTTCTGCCACACGTTGAGGCTGTCGAAGAGGGCGGAGCCCTGGAACAGCATGCCGAGCTTGCCGTGCAGGCGCGAGCGCTCCGCCGTCTTCAGCCCGGTGGCCTTGTCGCCGTCCATGAAGACCTGGCCTCGATCCGGGCGCATCAGGCCGACCGCGATCTTCAGCGTCACCGACTTGCCCTGACCCGAGGCGCCGATGATCACCAGCGAGCGGCCGGGAGCCACCACGATGTCCACGCCGTCAAGCACGCGGCGGCCCTCGAAGGTCTTGGTGACGCCGCGCAGCTCCAGCTTGGGGGCCGGGCTGGTCGCGGGTGCGGTGGGCGGAGGCGCGCGCGCGTCCATCAGAACAGCAGGCTCGTCATGACATAGTCGGTGGCGAAGATCAGGACGGCGGCCGACACCACCGCATTGGTGGTCGAGCGACCGACGCCGCGCGCGCCGCCGCGGCTGTTGAAGCCGTTGTAGCAGCCCATCAGCGCGACGATGAAGCCGAACACCGCCGACTTGATCAGCCCGGAGATCACGTCCCAGGGCTGCAGGAAGCTCCAGGTGTTGGTGACGTAGGTGACGCTGTTGAAGCCCAGGGTCGCGGTGGCCACCAGCCATCCGCCGGCGATGCCGATGATGTCGCCGACCAGCGTCAGCAGCGGCAGGGTCA
This sequence comes from uncultured Caulobacteraceae bacterium, assembly GCA_964247465.1. GTDB lineage: Bacteria > Pseudomonadota > Alphaproteobacteria > Caulobacterales > Caulobacteraceae > CAHJWH01. The sequence goes on from CAXTUT010000200.1 coordinate 870, forward strand.
GCAGGCCCGCGGTCAGCCGCGGCGCGATCAGGTATCGATACGGATCGGTCGATAGCGTCTGCATGGCGTCGATCTGCTCGGTGGCGCGCATGGCCCCGATCTCCGCCGCGATGGCGGCCGAGACCCGCCCCGCAAGCATCAGGGCGGCCAGCACCGGGCCGAGCTCTCGCGTGATGCCCAGCGCCACGATCTGGGGCATGATCTCCTCGGCGTCGAAGCGCGAGCCGCCGGTGTAGATGTTCAGGGCGAGCGCGGCGCCGGTGAACACCGCCGTCAGGCCCACCACCGGCAGCGAGTAGAATCCGATCGCGTACAGCTGGCGGATGAGCTGGCGGCCGAAAAACGGACCCATGAAGGCCGCGGCCACGCCGCGGGCGGCGAAGATGGCCAGCTGGCCGGCGGCCTGCAGCAGGCCGAAGCTCGAACGCCCGATGGCGCGCACGGGGTTCAGCCAGACGAGGCTCATACCGGTCGGCCGTCGCCCCGATACGCCCGGCGCACGCGCGGCGAAATCCCGGCCAGGAGCTCGTACGCCAGGGTTCCGGCGTCGGCGGCGGCCTCGTCCAGCGGCAGGTTGGCCCCGAAGAGCTCCACGCGCGCGCCGGGCCCCGCCTCGCACCCGGTTACGTCCAAGGCGATCAGGTCCATCGATATCCGGCCGAGCAGGGCGCGCCTCGCCCCCGCCAGCCACCCATAACGTGTGCGCTCCGCCGCGCGCAAGACGCCGTCGGCGTAGCCGATCGCCGCGACCGCCACCCGCATGGGCCGCGTGGCCCGGAAGGCGGCGCCGTAGCCTATGGCTTCGCCCGGCAAGACGTTGCGGACCTGAAGGATCGGCGCATCCAGGGTGGCGACCGTGCGCAGCCGCGGGTCTGGGCGGCCATCCTTTCCGCCGCCGCCGTACAGGCGAACGCCTGGGCGTACGACGTGGCCGCGACACTGCGGACCGAGCAGCAGGCCCGCCGACGCGCCAAGGCTCGTGCGGGCTTGCGGGAACAGCGCCGCCGTCGCCGCGAAGCTTGAGGCCTGAGCGCCGTTCATCGCCTCGTCCGGCGCGTCCGCGCAGGCCAGGTGGCTGATGACGAGCTCCACCTCGACGCCGCGCAGAGCGTCGACGCTCTGCGCCAGCGCGCGAGCCTCCTCCGGGCGCAGGCCCAGCCGGTTCATGCCCGTGTCCACGTGCAGGGCGGCCGACAGGCTGCGCCCCACGCGCCGGGCGTGGGCGGCCCATTCACCGACCTGGGGCAGGCTGTTCAGCACCGGGACGAGGCTATGGGCGTGCAGGGCGTCGGCGCTCCCGTCCGGGCAGCCGTCCAGGACGTAGACGGTGGCGTCCGGCGTTGGACCCAAAGCCTGGCGAAGGGCCACGCCTTCCGCCGGGCGCGCGACGAAGAAGCGGCGCGCGCCTTCCCGCCATAGCCTTCGCGACACCGGCGCTACGCCCAGGCCGTAGGCGTCGGCCTTCAGCACCGGGGCGACCTCCGCTTCCGTCGCCTCGCACCTGAGCGTCGCCAGGTTCTGCGCCAGGGCGTCGAGATCGACGCTCAGCCGGGCCTCAGCCGCACCCGACGTCTCGGCGGATGGGCTCAGGCTCAGGACCGGCCGGCCTTGCGCGCCTGGGCGATGGCCGCGCGCAGCAGGTCCATCTGCGCCCCGGCGATCATCTGGTCGCCGACCACGAAGCCCGGCGTGCCGTCGATGCCCAACGCCTGGGCCAGGGCGTGCACATCCACGATCTGGGTGGTGACGGCGGTGGAGCGCTCGCTCGCCTGCGCCTTGGCGGTATCCACGCCCGCCGCCTTCAGCACCGCGGCGATCCCCGCCTCGTCCAGGTGCTTGTCGGAAAGGAGCGCCGCATGCACCGGGCCGTACTTGCCCTGGTCGTTGGCGGCGAGCGCCGCTCGGGTGGCGTCTTCGGAGATGCGGGTGTGGTCCTCCAAATCCAGGATCGGGAATTCCTTGAGCACCAGCCGCACGTCCGGGTTCTGAGCCAGGAGCGCCTCCAGCTCCGGCTGGGCCGCCTTGCAGAACGGGCAGCGGTAGTCGAAGAACTCCACGATCGTCACCGCGCCGCGTGGATTGCCGAGCACCGGGTCGCGAGGGTCGCGTTCCAGCAGGTTGCGGCGGCTGGCGATGGCCGCGCGGGCGCCGGCGGCCTTGCCGGCGTCCTCCTTGGCCTGCAGCCGCTCGAACGTCTCCTGCAGCACTTCGGGATGGGCGAGCAGATAGGCGCGCACCCGCTTGCCGAAGGCGACGTCGGCGGGGCTCTCCGGCGGCTGGGCATGACAGGCGGCGACGGTGAGCGCCAGGCTGGCGAGGGCGCCGGCCGCAGCGGCGAGGGAGCGGAGGCGGTGAGGACTCAAGATCGGACTTCCAGGCGGCGGGCGTCGGCGCGCGACCTCTTCCGCGCCCACGGCGTCGGTATCAAGCGCCTTCTTCTTGCGCCGTTCGCGATGCGGTCGTTCAATCTCCGAAGACGCGGGCGAAGACGGTGTCCACGTGCTTGAAGTGGTAGGCGTCGTCGAACAGCTCCGAGAGGGGTTCGGGGGCAAGCGCGGCATTGACGGCCGGGTCGGCGTTCAGGAAGTCGAGGAACCGACCCTCGCCGCGCCACACCTTCATGGCGTTGACCTGCACCGCGGCGTAGGCGTCCTCCCGGCTCACCCCGGCCTGGGTCAGGGCCAGCAGCACGCGCTGGGAATGCACCAGCCCGCCCAGGTGGTCGAGGTTGCGGCGCATGTTGTGCGGATAGATCATCAGCCGCTCCATCACTCCGGCCAGCCTGCGGAGCGCGAAGTCCAGGTGCACGGTGGCGTCCGGCCCGATGCCGCGCTCCACCGAGGAATGGCTGATGTCGCGCTCGTGCCATAGCGCCACGTCCTCCAGCGCCGGCGTGACCGCCGATCGCACCAGCCGCGCCAGCCCGGTCAGGTTCTCGGTCAGCACCGGGTTCCTCTTGTGCGGCATGGCCGAGGAGCCCTTCTGACCGACGTCGAAGGCCTCCTCCGCCTCCAGCACCTCGGTGCGCTGAAGATGCCGGATTTCCACCGCCAGCCGCTCCACCGAGGAGGCGACCACGGCGAGCGCGGCGAAGAAGGCGGCGTGGCGGTCGCGCGGGATCACCTGGGTGGAGACCGGCTCCACCTCCAGGCCCATCTTGGCGGCCACATACTGCTCCACGCGCGGGTCGACGTTGGCGTAGGTGCCGACCGCGCCGGAGATGGCGCAGGTGGCCACCTCCGCGCGCGCCTCCACCAGCCGCCGCCGCGCCCGCACGAACTCGGCGTAGTGGCCGGCGAGCTTCAGCCCGAAGGTGGTCGGCTCGGCGTGGATGCCGTGGCTACGGCCCAAGGTCGGCGTGAACTTGTGCTCCACGGCCCGGCGCTTCAGGGCGGCGAGCACCAGGTCCACGTCCTCGATCAGCAGGTCGGCGGCGCGCGAGAGCTGCACCGCCAGGCAGGTGTCGAGCACGTCCGAGGACGTCATGCCCTGGTGCAGGAAGCGCGCCTCGTCGCCCACGATCTCGGCCACGTGGGTGAGAAACGCGATGACGTCGTGCTTGGTCGTGCGCTCGATCTCGTCGATCCGCTCGGCGTCGAAGGTCGCGTCGCGCCCCTTGGCCCAGATCGCCTCGGCGGCGGAGGCGGGGATGGTGCCCAGCTCCGCCATGGCGGAGGCGGCGTGCGCCTCGATCTCGAACCAGATGCGGTAGCGGGTCTCAGGGCTCCAGATGTCGGCGG
>CAXTUT010000201.1:0-4598 GCA_964247465.1 uncultured Caulobacteraceae bacterium
GCGTTTGCAGCCGGTGTGGGCGCCGGAGCGGCGATCGGCGCAGGCGCGGCCATCGCCCACGGCGGCTTCCATGGCGGCGGCGAACACGCGGCTCCAGGCTTTCAAGGCGGTCCCGGCTTCGAGCGGCGAGGCGGCGGCTTCGCCTATACAGGCTCACGCGGCGCCGGCGGCGGCTTCCACGAACAGGGCAGCTGGAGCTATAACGGCCGCTCGTTCGGCCGGTTTCACGCCTCGCCGTTCCGCTATCCCGGCGGCTGGGGCTACCGTCGCTGGGGCGTCGGCGGCTTCCTGCCCGCCCTGTTTCTGACCGACGCCTACTTCATCGGCGACTGGGGCGGCGACGACCTGGGGCCGCCGCCTCCCGGAACCCGCTGGGTCCGCTACGGGCCGGACGCGCTGCTGGTCAACGTCTACACCGGCGAGGTGGTGGACGTGGCGTACGGCGTCTTCTGGTGGTGAAATATCCGCCTTAGCCCGTAAGCTTCAGGCGGCGCGACCCTGATCCACCTATGCTGGATCTACGTACGTAGAGAACATGTCGACGCCCTTGTTTCTCATAGGCGTGCTCGGCGTCAGAAGCGGGTGACAGTGACTGTCTCACCAGGCGCCAAGCCAAGCTCACCAAGAGCCGGGCCGGCGTTTCCGGCCGAACTTGAGACTGACGCATAGTCATAGATTTGCGTCGCCAGACTATCGCTGCGCTCTAGTTCGATGGTCTGGGCGTTAGGTGTCAAATCCAGCGTCGAGCCAGTTAGGATGTCGATCGCCGCTCCCGGTACGCCGCCAATGATGGCGTTACCGACGAACGCCAAGCCGCCGCTGGTCGTGACGTGATTGGTGACGGCCAAGGCCACAGGCTTATAGCCCGCATGGGTGATCGTCGCTGTAAAGGTTGAACGTCGCGGCATCTCTAAAGAGCACGGAGTCGAGTCACACGCGTGACCATTGCTGGTCTTCACTGCCGCTCCAGCTGGCGATGTATTGACTTCCCAGGCGGTATTCGGGCCCCGCGTGACGGTCGCACAAGCGCAAAGCGACGTAGCGATGGCGAGCACGCCGACCATTTGTAAATGTCTGTCCATCAGCCCTTCCGCCGCACAAGTAGGCGACGGGAGACTTGTATAGGCCGTCGCTTAACAGACCGACTACATGGCCTGCCTGAAAAAAGAGGTCAGGACCCTAACTTCGCCTGCAAGATCGCGTTGACCGCCGCCGGGTTGGCCTTGCCTCCGGTCTCCTTCATCACCTGGCCGACGAACCAGCCCACCGCCTGGGGCTTGGCCTTCACCGCGGCGGCTTTGTCTGGGTTGGCGGCGACGAGGCGGGCCACGATGGCCTCCAGCGCGCCCGCGTCGGTGACCTGCACCAGGCCGTGCGCCTCAACGATCGCCTTGGGCGCACCCTCCCCCGCCCACATGCGCTCGAACACGTCTCGGGCGATCTTGGAGGACACCACGCCGTCCTCGATCAGGGCCACCAGTTCGGCGATGTCGGCAGGAGGAACGGGGCTGTCCTCGATCGCCATCTCGGCCTTGCCGAGCCGCCCGACCAGGTCGTTGGAGACCCAGTTGGCGACCAGCTTGGCGTCACGCCCTTTGGCCGCCGTCTCGAAGTAGTCGGCCAGCAGGTGGTCGGCGGCGAGAACGCGCGCGTCGTAGGACGACAGGCCGTATTGGGCCTGCAACCGGGTGCGTAGCGCGTCCGGCAACTCAGGCAGGCTGGCCTCTATGGCCTTCACCCAGGCGGGGTCAATCTCCAGGGGCAGCAGGTCCGGATCGGGGAAGTAACGGTAGTCGTGCGCCTCCTCCTTGGAGCGCATGGACCGCGTCTCGCCCCGGTTGGCGTCGAACAGGCGCGTCTCCTGCACGATCAGGCCGCCGTCCTCCAGGATCTCCACCTGGCGCGCCGCCTCATAGACGATAGCCTGCTGGATGAAGCGCAGCGAGTTGACGTTCTTGATCTCGCAGCGGGTGCCGAGCGCCCCGCCCGGCTTGCGGACCGACACGTTGACGTCGGCGCGCAGGTTGCCCTTCTCCATGTCGCCGTCGCAGGTGCCGAGCCGGCGCACCAAAGCCCGCAGCGTCTTGACGTAGGCCGCCGCATCCTCCGGCGAGCGCAGATCCGGGCGCGAGACGATCTCCATCAGCGCCACGCCCGCCCGGTTCAGGTCGACATAGGTCCAGTTGGGATCGAGGTCATGGATCGACTTGCCCGCGTCCTGCTCCAGGTGCAGCCGCTCTATGCCCACGCTGAAGGTGGAGCCGTCGTCGCGCTCCACCACCAGCACGCCCTCGCCCACGATGGGCTCCTTGAACTGGCTGATCTGATAGCCGGCGGGCAGGTCGGGGTAGAAGTAGTTCTTGCGGTCGAAGCGCGAGCTGAGGTTGATCTGAGCCTTCAGGCCTAGCCCGGTACGCACCGCCTGCTCCACGCAGTGGCGGTTGATCACCGGCAGCATGCCCGGGAACGCCGCGTCCACCAGGCTGACGTGTTCGTTTGGGGCGGCTCCGAAGCCGGTCGAGGCGCCGGAGAACAGCTTGGCGTTGGACGCGACCTGGGCGTGCACCTCCAGCCCCATGACCACCTCCCACTCGCCGGTGCGGCCGGTCACCCGGTAAGGCGCGCGCTCGCTCATTTCAGACCTCGTCATCAGGGCGTTCCAGTTAGGGGAGCGGCGCGAGCGCGGCCAGACCCGCATGAAGGGTGAGTGACAAGGTCGCAACACAAACTCAGAAAATTACGCTATGATGTCTGCCTGGGTTGCGCCGCTTTAGGCTGCATCCAAACGAGGAGGTTCGGTCATGGCTGCCCGTTCCATCATCCGGGGCGCGTGCGTCCTCGTCTTCGCCTCGGGCCTGTGTACGGCCGGCCCGGCCGGAGCCCAGGCGGTCGCGGCGTCCGCTCACATCGCGGCGTCTTCCGGCGCGACCGAGGCGGCTGCACCCGACATGGCGCTGCCCGACGATCTCGGCGCACCCCTGCCGGGCGCCGCGCCTGAGCCGGCTGCGGTCCCCGCCAGGGTGCTGTCGGTGAACACGCCGATCTGGATGATCGCCGCCAATCCCCAGGGCCGCGCCGTGCTGGAGCAGCAGCTGCCCGGCCTGTGCGAGCGGCCGGAGTTCATGATGTTCAAGGGCATGAGCCTGGCCAAGCTGGCGGTGCTGTCACGGGGCCAGATCAGCCTGGCGGACCTGACCAGGCTGGAAGCCGACCTCACCAAGGTCAGTCTGTCGGACGGCCCGATCGTGCGCCAGCACAGCATGTTCACGCGCAGCAGCCGCAGCGTCGGCCGGCTGTCGCGGACCCTCTACCAGCACATGGTCAGCGTGATCGCAGCGCTCTAGGCGCCGAGTCGTCGGCGGCTCGGGGCCGCTCCGTCCTGATGGTCACCGAAATGGCGATCGCAGCGGCGAAGCAGGCCATGGACAGGGCGGGCAAGCCCACCGTGGCCCAGGTGCGGGCCACCGTCACCCGCTGACCCTTCAGCATCAGATGCCAGATCGTGGGCCAGGGCGAAGCGACCAGGGCCCAGAAGCCGACGCCCAGCAGGACGAACGGCGTGGCGATCAGCATCAAGCGCCCGATGCGGCGGCCGCTTACCACCAGGGCTTGGGCCTCGCCCGGAACGCCGCCGCCTGCTCGACCGCCCCCGCCAGGGTGAACAGCGTCCCCTCGTCCAAGGCCCGCCCGATCAGCTGCAGCCCGAGCGGCAGGCCCGATGCGTCCAGCCCCGCGGGCACGCTGATGGCCGGCAGGCCCGCCAGGTTCACCGTCACGGTGAAGACGTCGTTCAGATACATGGCCAGGGGATCGCTGACCCGGTCGCCGAGCGCGAAGGCCGAGGACGGGGCGGTCGGGGTCAGCAGGGCGTCGACCTCATCGAACACGGCGTCGAAGTCGTCGGCGATCCTGCGCCGGACCTTCTGCGCCTTCAGGTAGTAGGCGTCGTAGTAGCCGGCGGAGAGCACATAGGCGCCGATCAGGATGCGCCGCTTCACCTCCTCGCCGAAGCCCTCTGCGCGGCTCTGCTCATAGACCTCGGTCAGCGAGCCCGTCCCGGCGCGCAGCCCGAAGCGCATGCCGTCGTAGCGCGCCAGGTTGGACGAGGCCTCCGCCGGCGCGATGATGTAGTAGGCCGGCAAGGCGTAGCGGGTGTGCGGCAGGCTCACGTCCCTGATCTCGCAGCCCGCGTCCTTCAGCCAGGCCACGCCCTGGTCCCACAGCCATGCGATCTCCGGCGGCATGCCGTCCAGCCGGTACTCCCGCGGCACCCCGATCCGCAGGCCCTTGGGCGAGCGGCCGACGAAGCTCGCGAAGTCGGGCGTGGTCACGTCCAGCGACGTCGAGTCCTTGGCGTCGTGGCCGGCCATGGAGGTCAGCAGGATCGCGGCGTCCTCCACCGTCTTGGCGAGCGGCCCGGCCTGGTCGAGCGAGGAGGCGAAGGCCACCACGCCGAAGCGCGAGCAGCGGCCGTAGGTCGGCTTGATCCCCACGGTCCCCGTGAAGGCGGCCGGCTGGCGGATCGAGCCGCCGGTGTCGGTCGCGGTGGCGCCCAGGCACAGGTCCGCCGCCACCGCCGCCGCCGAGCCGCCGGACGA
>CAXTUT010000202.1:0-4584 GCA_964247465.1 uncultured Caulobacteraceae bacterium
GTTGAAGAAGGGCGGCACGGTGATCACCGCCTCGTCGACCTCCTGGCCGAGATGCAGGCGCTGAGCCTGGAGATCGCGGCGGTGTCAATGTTCTCGCTGGAGACGGCCAGCTTCCGCACCGAACTGCGCCAGCAGATCACCGCCTATATGGCCGACGCCGGGCGTCCGGCGGTGGAGGATTTCATCGCGCCGGAATGGCTGCCGACGCCGCTCGCGCTCCGCCGCCGCGCCTTCCGCAACAGGTGGGTGCGTCTGGTCTCCGCCGTCGTCGCCGAGCGGCGCGCAGCGCCCTCGCAAAGGGAAGCGCGCGACCTGTTCGACCTTCTCGACGCGGCGCACGGGGCGGACTCGGACGGGCTCCTGCTCGACGAGGTGGCCACCATGCTGGTCGCAGGCCACGAGACCACGGGGCTGACGCTGTTCTGGGCGCTCTACCTTCTGGCCCAGTCGCCCGCCTGGTGCGCAGCGGTCACGAGGGAGGCGGCAGAGGTTGACCTCTCGCCCAAGGGCGCGGCCGCGGCGCTGCCTCGGCTGCCCATCACGCGGGCGGTGGTGAACGAGACGCTGCGGCTCTACTCGCCGGCCTTCCTGACCGCGCGCGTGGCGGTGCGGGCGAGTTCGGTCGGCGGCCATCTCGTGCCCAGGGGCGGCTTCATGCTCATCCCGTTCTGGATGACCCACCGCCGGCCGGCCGCCTGGGCCGACCCCGACGTGTTCGATCCCGTCCGCTTCCTGTCCGACGACGGCTACGACCGCAGCCAGTTCCTGCCCTTCGGCGCTGGGCCGCACGTGTGCATCGGCGCCCAGCTGGCGATGAGCGAGGCGGTGCTGGTGCTCGCGATGCTCCTGCGGCGGCGCGCGCCGCGGCTGGCGGAGCGCGAGCCGCCGGTCATCCCGGTCGCCAGCCTTTCGACGCGCCCCGACCATGCGCCGGTCTTCCACCTCGTCGATCCCTCAATCACGGGAGGATGAGCCTGTGATCTCGCCCCCCCCCCGCACGCCGGACCAGCCGCCGATAAGCGGCTTCGCCAGAGCGCTCGCCGTGACGGCGGCGCGCGCCCCGAACCGCGGCTTCGCTATAAAGCCTGCCGGGCGCGCCCGGCCGCGTGTTCCACATTTCCGACGAGGCCCTGGCGCAATACGGCTTGGGCGATCCGGCGGCCACGGCCATCATCGGGGTCCTGCCACTATTCGGCCCTGATCCGCGCCATTCGAGCCGGTCGACCAACAAGGTCATGGAGCTCCTCGCGGGCGAACTCGGCCGCCACGCGCGCCTGGCCGACGCGAAGGCCTCCGCGCCGGAGATCGAGCGTTTCCTGATGGAGACCGCGCCCATCGTCGGCGTCCGCGTCGGCGGCTGGTCCAGGGGCGACGGCCACGCCCTCGCCGTCGTCCGCATCGAGGCCGCCAGCCGCACGGTCTTCTACACCAATCCCTGGAACGAGGGCCGGGTGCGCGCCATCGCCATCTCCGATCCGGCGCGCCAGGCGTCGGGGACCCGCGCCGACCTCGAACCGTCAGCTTCTGATCTCCCCTGGCGAAGCTGGGTTGTCATCATGAGCAGCGAGCGGAGGCGCAGAAGGATACAAAACGTAACATCTCAATGGTTCCAAGGGCCGGAAGGGTCGCGATAATGGTGACTATGTTTTGCGCCCTGGGGACATTGTAGATGGTGACGGGTGTCGCAGCTCTGGTCCGAAGCGCGCTCGAGGCACGCGACCGGGTCCGACCGCCTTGCGGTCCAGCCCTCCGGCGGCTTCCGGTTGCAGGACGGGGGTCAGGCCGCCACCGGTCGTGCGCGGCCCTCGTCTTCATCGCCATGGTAGGTCCGCTCGGCCTCGCGGCCTGCGGCGGCGGCCATGGGTCCCCCCGACCTTCGTACACGCTCTCCGGCAGCGTCAGCCACCTTGAAGGCGGCGCGTTGACCGTCAGCGACGGCTCCGAATCGCTGACCATCAGCCAGGGCGCCACCGGGTTCGCCTTCCAGCATCCCCTGCCGACCGGGACGGCCTACAACGTCGCGGTCACCGCCCAGCCTTCCGGCGAGAACTGCGTCGTCAGCAACGGCGTGGGTACGATCGCCAACCAGAATGTCTCGAACGTGGCGATCACCTGCAACAGCGCCCTGAGCGCGCCGACGACGCTGGGCGTCTATCCGGCCGACTCGGCGGGCTCCAAGGACGCCAGGGTCTTCCTGCCGGTGGGTGGGGTCGGCAGCCAGCCCGTGACCATCAACGCGGTGCTGGACACCGGCTCCGCCGGCGTCGACCTCGACGCCTTCGACGTCTTCCCCTCCAGCATGGTGACGGCCAGCGGCTTCGTCTTCCCGGCGGGCCAGACCAGCATGACCTACAACGGGATAACCGTGACCAACGTCACCGCCTACAGGGGGTACGGGGGTCAGACCGCGAACCCGACCCGAGACGTCGGCAACCTGGGCTTCGCGCAGGTCACCATCGGTGGCGGCTCACAGGTTACGACGGCGATCATCCCGATCCTGTTCGTCTTCCAGCAGGTCGTGAACGGCGCCAGCCAGACGCCGAACAACTTCACCAACCTGATCGGCGTCAATCCCGGAATGGAAGGTCTGACGGTCACGGGAAGCCCGGCAGCCTCCACGCTGGCGCCCTGCACGCCGAACTCGACCGCGACCTGCGGCGTGGTCAGTCCGTTCCGCTTCCTGACCTACCAGAACGGCGCACGAGAGGGGTACGAACTGACGCAGGTCACCCTGCATGAATGCACAATCTCGACGGCGGGGAGCTGCACGCTTGAGAACGCCCTTGTGCTGGGCTTGAACACCGCCGTATCTTCCGCGTTCAAGACGACGTCGCTCTCCTCGTGCGGTCCGGTAGCGATCCAGAACACCAGTTCTTCGAACGAGGAAATCTGTTCCCAGGTGATCCCGAACTTGGAGATCGCCAGTGGCGGCTCGTCCTTCACTGGTCCGGCGATCTTCGACTCCGGCGAACCACAGATCCTCTTCGAGGTCCCCACGGGCGCCAACTTTCCCGGTTCCGTGGCTCAGGGCGCAACAGTCACCGTCACCACGCCGGCGGGCTTCTCATACGACTTCCAGTCCGGAGCCGGGTATGCGACCATCAACGTCGACCAGGATGCCGGGGCAAGCAACTTCTCCAATCTGGGAGTAAACTATTTCACGCTCCACTCTCTCCTCGTCGACTACAGCCAGCAGGTTGAAGGATTTAGTTAAGGCTTGCCGGAGGAACGCTGTCGCCTGACTGCAGGTCTTCCTCAACGCATGCGAAGAAGCGACCTGATCAACACCTGATCTTATTATGAGCGCATACGTGCGTAGTCGGCGAGGGATAAAACTGGATGGGCAAGCAGAACTTTTCTGTCGCTCAGACGTTTGTTCATTGGGCGCAACCAAAAGCGCGGGTTTAAAAAGGAAATACAAATGAAGACTTCCGCCACGGCCATCTTCGGGGCTCTGGCCCTTGTCGCCAGCCTCTGCGCGGCATCGACACCGGTCTATGCGCTCGGCGCCTGTGGTCGAAACGGCCACCGCGACGCCTTTGGGCGCTGCGTGTTCGGCGGTCAGAACCAGGCTTGGTGCGCGCGACACACCGGACACGTTGCAGGCCACGGCCCCGACGGTACGCGTTGGTGCTCTCGCTGAGGACCTTACTTTCGGCTCACGTCGGCGCTCGTCGCCGACGTGATGTCGCCCCAGCTGATATCCAACCCTCGCATCGAGCTTAGGCGTTGGCATACTTGCTGAAGTGGCAGGTATGCACGGCTGATACCTCCATGGCCATTCGATAATTTATGTATCGCAGTCCTGGTGGGTGGCCACGCCGAATTTGATTTTAGACCGTTCTAGAACGCCCTTTGAGGGTTGGCCCGAGCCGATCCCGGCACGGTAAACGCTCCACTCGATGTCGCCAGCCTCCATCACCAAGTATTTCACTGCGACTTTGTTGTCTTGATGCTGACCGTTATAGCTGCGAGCCAGGGTCTGGCGGAGCGTCCAGAGCACAGGGGAAAGGCGCCTTCCTTAGAGCGTGCCTAATCCTCCGGCTTGATAGAGGAAGCGCTTCACGCCCTGTCCCCACATCGACAGAACCAATCTTCTTACAAAGGCTGTATTGATCTTGGCTTGGCTCTGGAGCTTCATGTCGCCCAGCATCGAGACGACGAGATCCGCGCCCGCCGCCAATTCGTCAGTTTCGATCGCATGCGTGATCGAGCCCAACCGCACGTCAGGCCTTTCATCTTGAAGGAGAAGCTTCGCCGGGGTCCTGACCAGCGTCCGTACCGTCTGACCGTCTCTGAGAGCTTGAGAGACAAGTGCTTGCCCGTCCCGCTTGTCGCGCCGAGCACCAGCAACGTCGATTGTCGGTTCATGCTGTAGTCCACTTTCCTGCCGGGCGACCAGTGCCGATCAGTTCCGGCAGAGAGGATCGCACGTCGCAGCGCCTTACGCGCTAAGTCCGTGTAGTTAAGAACGTGAAGCGCCTTTGAAATTGCGCGACTAATCTCAATAAATAGACGAAATTTGATCTACGAACAGCGACTCCCAACTGGTGCAGCCGAAACCTGTCAGACCGCTTACGGCCA
>CAXTUT010000203.1:0-4578 GCA_964247465.1 uncultured Caulobacteraceae bacterium
TCGGCCGAGGCGCCCTCCAGTCCTGGCGTGTTTAGGTGCGCCAGGGTGATCGCCTTGGACCCGGCGCTGCGCACGGCGTAGCCGAGGCCCTTCAGCGCCGCGATGAAGCGCTCGGGCGCCGAGGTGTCGTAGGCCACCCAGCTGCAGCGGCCTTGATGCCACTCGTAACCCGACGCGCGAGCCTTGGCCGAGAGGGTCTTGGCCGCGGTCTCGCTGAGCGTCGCCGTGTTGTACAGCCGAAACCCCGAAGTCACGCCGCAGAGCGAGCCATAACTCTCGTCACGCCAAGTGATGACGACGAGAGTCCGTGGTCGCGCGTTGAGCGCCTCTACGGCGGCAGCCTGCTCGATGGCCGTCGCGCCGGAAGTGATGATCTTCAGGTTGGACTTGCGGACCCCATGATCTCGCCGGTCCTCCAGTTCCGCATCGACGGTGGCGCGGTCGAAGTCGCCGAACTCGATGCGCCAGGGGTGCTCCGGCCCGTCCCTCTCGACAAGAGTGCGGTAGCGGCGTCGGTCAGACATCAGGCAGGGCTCCGAGCCGCGACCGCGGTCCTCCCACGGCCTGCCCGGCTCGCTCCCACGAACCCTCCCCTCTCGTCCGCTTCGTCAGAGCGTCGCCGCCCGCCTGTGTTCGCTGAGCGACTGCACCTATCTCCTCACCCGTGAGCAGGGCCCGGCGGATGTGGCCCGCGTAGACGCTGACGGCCTTCCAGTAGGCGGCCATGGGCGCCTTGTGCCGCCGCCAGCTGGTGTCCGCCCGCTGGCGGGCGTCCAGCGCCAGCTCCCCGAGGAGCTCTGCCAGGAGCTCTCGTGTGTGGAGCGGGAGGCTCCGCAAGGCGCGCATGGACGGGAGCGCCAGGACCGGGTTTCGGACGAGGCTTCGCGCCTTCACCTCTGTCCCTCCGCCACAGGGGTCTCGGCGTCGATGGGTTCGACCGCCTCCAGCTCCACCATCAGTTCCCCGGGTGCCGCGTTGGCGACCCTTGGGCTCGAACGACACGTGGACGAAGTCCGTGAAGGGCGGCCCGGGCACGCGCGCGATCGTCCATCCAGCCGGTCATGTCGCCGCGGTTCTGGAGGGCGAAGGTCCGATCATAGATCAGACGAACCGCCCGGCCGCGCGCGAGCCAGGGCTCGCAAGCCGCCCGCAGCAGCTGGGTCTGCGCCTTCACCCGCCTGTCGAAAGCCTCGCCGTCCTCGTCCGTCTCCCGCTCCCGCCAGCTGCGGTTACCGAGCTTCGGCGTGGAATAGCCGCTCGAGGGGTTCATGACGCGGCGCCCTGGGCGCCGGCGTCGGCTTCGCCGCTGATGACGAACGGCGGCGTTTCCGACAGATCGAACCGCTCCAGGTGCGCGAGGACGTCCTCGAGGGATCTGAGCCCGAGCGTTGCGATCTGCTCCGCACCGATGCAAGCGTAACCCTGGTCCGCATCGGGCGGACAGCTCACGCCGGCGCCGGGGTCGGCGGTCGGCGGATGCGGCGTCCTGGCCCCACTCCCCGCCATAGCCGTCATAGGTCAGGACGTAGGTCAGGCCCTGGCTCCCGCAGAAGGCCTGCAGGTCCTCGAACTCGCCACCCCGGACCTCATGGGCGTAGAACGTCACGCCTGCATCGCCGTCGGCAAGGTAGGTGCGGAGCTCCGCCTCGTTCCCGAACCCTTCATCCCAGTCAGGACCTAGACCTTCGCAGCCAATCAGGTTGATGAACTCAGTGAGTTGTGTGGCGGCAAGAACGCCTCCCACCTTGATGCTTGCGCTGACGCGGTCGGTCACGACGTTCTCCTTCGAAAGTGCCTTGCCTCCTCAGCCCTTTCTTCAGCCTTTTGCGTCGATGGGCACCAAGATGAAGCCCCGCCACGGCGGAGCCGGACGGGGCTTGCAAGCGGTGGAGTTGTTCCGTGGCGGTGCGACCGGGGCCTCTCAGGACAATGATCGATCCGGGACCATCAGGTGGAGCGCCACCGAGGCGATGAGGCTGACGACGAAGCCCGTGAAGACCTGCGACAATGAACCCCCGCCAAGGTCGAGGGCCGCCGCCGTCAGGGCGCTGGCGAGAGTCGACGGGACGACGATCGACCGGGTAGTCCTGGAGCCAGGACGGACGATCGTGAAAGCGCGTGCTGGGTGGTGGTGCATCGACGGCATCCCGCCCGGAGGGTGGACCTCCTCCACACCGTCCCCGGGCGCCTAGCCCATTCCTTCCTTCACCCTCCCTGGAGCGGGCGGCTCCGCGTCGGGCTCGTGGCGCCCACCCTTCTCTCCAACGCCCGATCGGCTTTGCGCATCGCGGGTGTGCGAGGCATGTGGGCGCGCGCCTTGTGCCGGTCGCAGTAGACGTCCGTCGCGGCGCAGCCGCAGAAGCTGAACGTGTTCGCCTTCGGATCTCCGATCGGCCACCTGCAGGTCCGGGAGTTCAGCGCCATGACCCCGAAGATCAGCCCGGGCGGTTCATACGCCTCAGGAGGCCGTGATGTCGGCTCATGGTCGGCCGGTGGAGCCGTGCCCCGCAGAGCCGGCGGTCTTTCCGCCCGGGCGGGGGGTGACGGCGCCACCTTCATCCTGGGTCGCGGCGGCGCCTTGTCCCGGGCGCGGTTGCGTTCGCGCCGGGTCGACACTGCGCTCGCCTCCCTACGTTTGAGCCCAAGGCGAAAAATCTTGCCGATCACGGCGTTGCGCGTCAGGCCACCGCCCAGCTCACGCGCCACCTGCGACGCGCTGAACCCATCCAACCAGAGCGTCTTCAGAGACTCTACCCGTGTCTCCGTCCATCCAAGTCCTGTGCTTGGAACGGCAGTTTCCGGACTCTTCATCTTCGCTGCTCCGCGAGCCCTTGCGGCTCACGGGGGATCGGCCCTCGCCAGGAAGCGAGAGCCGTCCGCTGCGTCACGCCTTTCTACATCATCCCTTTCGACCGAAGGCTGACCAGCTGATCGCCGGCGACGATGACGTGGTCGTGCACGCCGATCTCCATCGTCTTCGCTGCAGCGACGATGTCCTTCGTGAGTTGCTGATCGTGCCTGGAGGGACTGTCGGTTCCCGATGGATGGTTATGGACCAGGATGAGGTTGCTGACTTCGAGCTGCAGCGCTCGGCGCACCACTTCGCGTGGGTAGACAGGCGCGGTGTTGACGGTCCCCTCGCCCATCTTCTCATCGGCGACGAGCCTATTAGCGCCGTCGAGGAAGAGGACGTGGAAAGCCTCCCGGGTGCGTCCGGACAGGGCGGCCACCAGGTAACGCTTCAGCGCCTCCCACGAGCTGATGACGTCCCGTTCCCGAAGCGGTTGCTGCAGCAAAGCGAGCGCCAAGTCATAGCTCAGTCGAAGGTCGCGAGCGGCGGCGTCACCGGCGATGCTGGCGAGGTCGGGAACGTCGGCCGTCATCGTGCGCCGAAGATCGCCGAAGCGGTTCAGCAGCTCGCTTGCCACGCGTGGGGCGTCAGAGCACATATCGCCTGACCGGCCGAGCACCTGCACCAGGAGAGCGTGGTCTCGGCGAGGCCTCGTTGCAGGAGGTTCAAGGACGGGAGCCGGCTTCGCCGGCGACGGGTGGATGAGCACGGCTGCGGCCACCTCCATCACGGCCGCGGGCCTCGCGGCCGCGAAGAGATCGTGCTGGCCCGTGTAATTCGGGCCGGGGGTCACGCCGCGAGCCTTTCGGCAATGCCGGCGTCCTGGTCGGCAGTCGTCTTCGCCCAGCTGAAGGACAGGAGGTAGTCCGTGGCGCGCTGAGCGTGCCCGAAAGCCTCGACCAGGGCGTTCGGGCGGTCCTCCAGGAGCCGTCCCCAGGTCGCCAGATAGGCGGCGTGGCTGTCCAGCATCTGAGGCCGGACGCCGATCTCCAATCCGAGAAGGAGCGATATCCCCTCGGCCACCAGCTCCTCGAAGGCGTAGGCCTGGTCGCCGAACCTGGCGCCGAACGATCGATTCAGCCTCGCCTCAGCGCCGCTCCAGTGGCCGAGCTCGTGCGCCCAGGTCGATCGGTAGTCGTCCACCGTCTCGAAGGCCTCGACTTCGGGGAGCTGGATGTAGTCACCCGCCCTGTTGTAGAAGGCTGCCGACCCTGAGTGGCGCAGCTCGGCCGGGATCGCCGCCAGAACCTCGTCGCGGGCCTGCGCCCGCATGACGGGGTCGATGGGTGGCGCCACAAGGAACGCGTCCGGCAGGCCGTCCACGTCGTCGGCGTTGAAGACCACGTAACTCTGCAGGAACTTCAGCACCCGCTCGTCCTCTCCCTCGTCGCCATCGACGACGCGGCTCCGAAAGAGGATGGCAGGCGCGCCTTTGGCGCCTTTACGAACACGGGCGTCCAGCGCCAGGCTTTGCTTGAAGGTCAGCCAGTAGGGCGAGGCGCATCCGCGCGACGCTCCATACATCGTCAGCAGCATGGCGTTGGACCCGCTGAACGGTTGGCCGTCGGCTCGAAGCGGGCGGCATGGGTCTGCGCCGTTCGCCCACGGCTGGCGCCAGGGCGCCACCCCCGCCTTCAGCCGCTCCGCGATGGAGCTGAGCACCTCCTGCAGCTTGTCGGCCATAACCGGGTCCCCGACGCCGGGTGGGCCTCTCCCCTCCCCTCAAG
>CAXTUT010000204.1:0-1582 GCA_964247465.1 uncultured Caulobacteraceae bacterium
CCGCGTCAAGGCGCTGGCCGACGCCGCGCGCGAAGCCGGCCTGAGCTTCTAAGGAAATCTGATGGCTCGTCCCAACGAAGGCAACCGTCGTCCCCGCGACGGCGACGATCGCGACAGCGACATCGTCGAGAAGCTGGTCCACATCAACCGCGTGGCCGCCACGGTCAAGGGCGGCCGCCGTTTCTCCTTCGCCGCCCTGATGGTGGTGGGCGACGGCAAGGGCCGCGTCGGCTTCGGCCACGGCAAGGCGCGCGAAGTGCCTGAGGCCATCCGCAAGGCCACCGAGGAGGCCAAGAAGACCATGATCCGCGTGCCGCTGCGCGAGAGCCGCACTCTGCACCACGACGGCGCAGGCCGTCACGGTGCAGGCAAGGTGACGCTGCGCGCGGCGCCTCCGGGCACTGGCGTGATCGCCGGCGGCCCGATGCGCGCGGTGCTGGAGACGCTGGGCGTGGCCGACGTGGTGGCCAAGTCGATCGGCTCGTCCAACCCGTACAACATGATCCGCGCCACCTTCGACGCCCTGAAGGCCCAGAGCTCGCCCCGCCAGATCGCCGCCAAGCGCGGCAAGAAGGTGAGCGACGTCATCGGCCGCCGCGCCGACGGCGCCTCCTCGCCCGAAGCCGTGGAGGGCTGATCTCATGGCCGCCGCATCCAAGACCGTCATCGTGCGCCAGACCGGCAGCCCGATCCGCCGCCCCAAGGACCAGCGAGACACGCTGAAGGGCCTCGGCCTGAACAAGATCGGCCGCACCGCCGAACTGCCCGACACCGCCCACGTGCGCGGCATGATCGCCAAGGTCGCCCACATGGTCCGCGTCGAGAACGAGGGCTAGTCTATGCTGCTCACTCGGCGTTCGCCGGGATGAGCAGAGTAAGAACTAAGTTTCAAACCCACTACCGCCGAGTCGGCCTTAGCGCCGGCGCTAGCCTCCAGAGGAGCAGGCCATGAAGCTGAACGAACTGCAGGACAACGAAGGCGCCCGCAAGAAGCGCATGCGGGTCGGCCGGGGCGAAGGCTCCGGCAAGGGCAAGACCGCCGGCCGTGGCGTCAAGGGCCAGAAGGCCCGCACCGGCCACGGCATGAAGGGCTTCGAGGGCGGTCAGATGCCGCTGCACATGCGCATGCCCAAGCGCGGCTTCAACAATCCCTTCGCCAAGGCGTTCGCCGAGGTGAACCTCTGGCGCATCGCTAAGGCGATCGAGGCCGGCAAGCTCGACGCCGCCGCCCCGATCGGCGCGGCCGAACTGAAGGCCGCCGGCGTCATCCGCCGCGAACTCGACGGCGTGCGCCTGCTGGGCCACGGCGAAGTCACCGCCGCGCTGACCCTGACCGTCCACTCCGCCAGCGCCGGCGCCCGCGCCGCGATCGAAGCGGCCGGCGGTTCGCTCACCGAGACCCGGCCTGCGCCCGTGGTCGAAAACGAAGCAGCCTGAAGCTTATCTCCTCTGCGCAAAGCGCGGGGGAGTACGCGCGGAGCGGGGAGGGGGCCGCTCGGCGTAGCCGAGCGGCCCGCGGGTGGGCGCGGCGGCCTCATCCGCGCGTGCCCACCGCCCCGCCGTCGGGGTT
Organism: uncultured Caulobacteraceae bacterium; assembly: GCA_964247465.1. Taxonomy (GTDB): domain Bacteria; phylum Pseudomonadota; class Alphaproteobacteria; order Caulobacterales; family Caulobacteraceae; genus CAHJWH01. Next base: position 1,571 of record CAXTUT010000204.1, read on the forward strand.
TGCGCTAACTAC
>CAXTUT010000204.1:1592-4570 GCA_964247465.1 uncultured Caulobacteraceae bacterium
CTCCTCTGCGCAAAGCGCGGGGGAGTAGTCGCGGAGCGGGGGAGGGGGCCGCTCGGCGTAGCCGAGCGGAACGCGGGTGGACGAGGCGGCATCTTCCGCGCTTCCGCACGGCCCCTCCGTCGGCTTTGGCGATACCTCCCCAGCTTTGCTGGGGAGGATGAAGACGGAGCGGCATCGCACCGCTCGCCAACCTGCCTCGGCTGCTCTATCTGAATCTATCCGGCCGCTCGATCTCTCCAAGCGGCTTGCGTGTCCAAGGACTGGCCCATGGCTTCGGCGGCTGAACAGCTCGCGGCGAACATGAACTTCGGGGCGTTCCAGCGCGCCACCGACCTGCACAAGCGGCTGTGGTTCACCCTCGGCGCGCTCATCGTCTACCGGATGGGCACCTACATCCCCATCCCCGGCATCGACATCAACGCCTTCGCCCACGCCTTCAATGGCCAGGCCAAGGGCATCCTTGGAATGTTCAACATGTTCTCGGGCGGGGCGGTCGCGCGCATGGCCGTCTTCTCGCTGAACGTCATGCCCTACATCTCGGCCTCGATCATCGTGCAGTTGATGAGCACCATGTATCCGCCCTGGGAAAAGCTGAAGAAGGAGAGTCAGGCCGGCCAGAAGCAGCTGAACCAGTACACCCGTTATCTGACGGTGGCGCTGGCGCTGGTGCAGTCTTTCGGCATCGCCCAGGGGCTGATGCACGCCCCGGGCGGGGTGGTGGACCAGCCGGGCGTCTTCTTCCTGATCTCCACCATGGCCACGCTCACCGGCGGCACGCTGTTCCTCATGTGGCTGGGCGAGCAGATGACGACCCGCGGCGTCGGCAACGGCACCAGCCTGATCATCTTCGCCGGCATCGTGGCGGGTCTGCCCGGCGCGCTGTGGCAGATGGTGTCGGAGGCGCAGACCGGCTCCATGAGCGCCTTCGCCCTGTTCGCCATCGTGGGCCTGGCCGTCGGCGTGGTGCTGTTCATCGTGTTCATGGAGCGGGCGCAGCGTCGGCTGCTCGTGCAATACCCCAAGCGTCAGGTCGGCAACCGCATGTACGGCGGCGACAGCTCCTTCCTGCCTCTGAAGATCAACACCGCCGGCGTCATCCCGCCGATCTTCGCGTCCTCCCTGCTCCTGTTGCCGACCACCGTGCTGGGACTGGTCGCCGGCACGGGCCAGGCTCCGAAGTGGGCGCCTTGGCTGCCTGGCCTCACGGGCCAACTTCAGCACGGCAAGCCGCTGTTCATGCTGATGTACGGCGCGATGATCGTCTTCTTCACCTTCTTCTACACCTCCATTGTATTCAACCCGGAGGAGACGGCGGAGAACCTGAGGAAATACGGTGGGTTCCTGCCGGGCATCCGGCCGGGCAAGCGCACGTCGGACTATCTGGACTTCGTGCTGACGCGGCTGACGGTGATCGGGGCGGCCTATATCGCGGCCGTCTGCCTGCTGCCCGAAGCGGCGATGAGCTTCTACAACATCCCCTATCTAGGCGGCACCTCGATCCTGATCGTGGTGACCGTGACCATGGATACGGTGACCCAGATCCAGTCGCACCTGCTGGCGCACCAGTACGAGGGGCTGATGAAGAAGTCGCGCGGCAAGGGCAGCCCGGGCGCGGTCGGCGGCAAGGGCGCGGTCGGCCTGCGTGCGCGTGCGGCGACGCCCAGGGTCGCGGCGCGATGAACCTGATCCTGTTCGGGCCGCCCGCGGCGGGCAAGGGCACCCAGGCCCAGCGCCTGGTCACCGAACACGCCATGGTCCAGCTCTCCACCGGCGACATGCTGCGCGCCGCCAAGACCTCCGGTTCGACGCTCGGCAAGCAGGTCGCCGGCATCATGGACCGGGGTGAGCTGGTCTCCGACGAGATCGTCATCGCCCTGATCGAGCAGCACCTGCCGGTGGCCGAAGCCGCGGGCGGGGCGATCTTCGACGGCTTCCCGCGCACCGTCGCCCAGGCCCAGGCGCTGGACGGCATGCTCGCTCACCGCCACAGCCAGATCGACCTGGTGCTGCGGCTGGTGGTGGACCACCACGCTTTGCTGAGCCGGATCGGCAAGCGCTTCGCCGAGCAGGGCCGCCCGGACGACAACCCGGCGGTGTTCGAGACCCGGCTGTCGGCTTACGCCGCCCAGACCGCGCCGCTGCTGCCCTACTACCAGATGCAGGGCAAGCTGGTGGAGCTGGACGGCATGACCGATATCGCGAGTGTGTCCGCTTCCATCGATGCGGCTTTAGAACGGGTCGGCCTGCAGGCGGTTGGCTGAGCCTCTGCGTCCACCCACGTCGACGCGATGAGCGGGACCGGGCGGTTCCCTTCCCTTCGCGATTTCTTCAGCACAGATGTTACCTCGCGGTTGACTGCCGCTCGGCCATCCCTATAACAACGCATTCCGCGAAAGGGCGCGACCGTGCGCCGGCCCGCCGCATGGCGTTGGCCGCGCCCTTTCGCGTTTCCGTGCGCGCACAGGAGAGATCGAGCGTGGCCCGCATCGCAGGCGTGAACATCCCCACCAACAAGCGCGTCGAAGTCGCGCTGCAGTACATCCACGGGATCGGGCCGCAGCGCGCCAAGGAGATCCTCGAGACCGTCGGCATTGAGGACGCCCGCCGCGTCAATCAGCTGAGCGACGCGGAGGTGCTGCAGATCCGCGAGACGATCGACCGCGAATACATCGTGGAAGGCGACCTGCGCCGCGAAGTCACCATGAACATCAAGCGGCTGCAGGATCTGGCCAGCTACCGTGGCCTGCGCCACCGACGCGGTCTGCCGGTGCGCGGCCAGCGTACTCATACCAACGCTCGCACCCGCAAGGGCCCGGCCAAGCCGATCGCCGGCAAGAAGAAGTAAGGACAGCCCGCGATGGCCAAGGAACCGACACGCGTCAAGAAGCGCGAACGGAAGAACATCACCTCCGGCGTCGCTCATGTGAACGCCAGCTTCAACAACACCATGATCACCATCACCGACGCCCAGGGCAACA
>CAXTUT010000205.1:0-4537 GCA_964247465.1 uncultured Caulobacteraceae bacterium
GTCGCCCGCGCCGCCGTCGGGCTGAAGCCGGCGCCCCCGCCTGCGCGCTCGGGCCTCACGCCAGAGCAGCTCGCCGCCCTTCGCGCCCAAATGCAGGCCCAAGGCCAGGGAGGCGCGCCCGCCGGCGCCGCGCCGTCCGCCGCCCCAGCCCCGTCCGGAGCTCCCCAATGACCGTCCGCCGTCGTCTGGCGCGCACCGTGAGCGTCGCCCTTGTCGGGGCGACCCTGGCCGGCTGCTCGGGCATCCGCACGCCGAGCTTCTTCGGACTGGCCAACAGGAAGCCCAAGGAACGCGCCGCCGAAGGCCAGCGCATCGCGGTCCTCGGGTCGACCGGCGAGATCGAGGTCGCGCCCAGCCTGAAGGGCGTCGACTTCAGCGTGCCGCCGCCCGCGACCCAGGCCGACTGGCCCTTACCCGGCGGCGACGCTGAACAGTCGGTGGAGCACGTGGCCGCCGGTGCGAACCTGCATATCGCCTGGCGCCGCTCCATCGGCTACGGCCTGACGCGCCGCTCCCACGTCACCGCCCCGCCCATCGTGGCGGAGAACCGTGTCTTCACCCTGGACGGGGAGGGCGGGGTGCAGGCGAGCGATGCGGGCACTGGCCAGGAGGTCTGGCGCGACCAGTTCGCTCCGCGTCGCGGCCGCGATACCGAAGCCTTCGGGGGCGGATTGGCCTATGCCGACGGCACGCTGTTCGTCACGTCCGGCTATCGTTTCGTGGCCGCCGTCGACGCGCATGACGGCCACGTCAAGTGGCGCTTCGACACGGTGGTGCCGGTGCACGGCGCGCCCAACGTCGCCGATGGCAAGCTCTTTGCGGTGGACGTCAACGACCAGCTGATGGCTTTCGACACCACGACCGGCAAGCAGATCTGGACCTTCCAGGCGCTGCAGGAGCCGGCGCGGATGCTGGTCGCCTCCAGCCCCGCCATATCCGGCGAGGTGGTGGTCTCTCCCTTCGCCTCGGGCGAACTGGTGGCGCTGAGCACGCTGAACGGCCAGCAGATCTGGGAGGACACGCTTTCGGAGACCAATCGCGACAACGCCTTGTCCGAAATCCGCGACATCGCCGGGCGGCCGGTGATCTATCGCGGCGACGTGCTGGCGGGCAGCCACTCCGGTGTGCTGGCGGCCATCGACCTGCACACCGGCCAGCGCCGCTGGTCCCTGCCCATCGCCACCATCACCACGCCCTGGCCCGCCGGCGACGTCATCTACGCCACCGACCAGGGCGGCCGGGTCATCTGTATCGCGCGCGACTCCGGGCAGGTCTACTGGATCAAGGACCTCAACGCCGGGGTGAAGAAGAAGCTTCGAGCCGTCTATTCCGGACCCATCCTTGCGGCCAACCACCTGGTGGTGGTCGACAACCTCGGCCGGCTGGTGGCGCTGAACCCCAAGACCGGGGTCCGCCAGGCCAGTCTAAAGCTGGGATCGCCGGCGTTCCTCAACCCCATCGGGGTGAACGGCACCCTCTACGTGCTGACACAGGCGGGCGAGCTGGTCGCGATCCGATAGCGCATCTCTCCCGGATGGGGGAGGCAGAATGACTTGCCACGCCGCCGCCGCCGCGCGTACCCAATGGCATGCCTCTAAAGCTCGCCATCGTCGGCCGCCCCAATGTCGGCAAGTCGACCCTGTTCAACCGCCTGGTCGGCAAGAAGCTCGCCATCGTCAATGACCATCCCGGCGTCACCCGCGACCGGCGCGAGGCCGACGGCCGGCTGGGCGACATCGAGCTGGAGCTGATCGACACCGCCGGTTTCGAGGACGTCGACGACGAGAGCCTGCAGGCGCGCATGCGCGCCCAGACCGAAAAGGCCGTGGACGAGGCGGACGTCTGCCTACTCATCTACGATGCGCGGGAGGGCGTGACCCCGCTGGACCGCATCTTCGCCGACCTGCTGCGCCGGCGCGACCGCCCGGTGATCCTGGGCGCCAACAAGTCGGAGGGCAAGGCGTCCCAGAGCGGGGTGGGCGAGGGCTTCTCGCTTGGCCTCGGCGAGCCGATCCCGATTTCCGGCGAGCACGGGGAGGGCATGAGCGACCTCTACGAGGCCCTGCTGCCCTTCTCCGACGCCTTCGAGGACGAGCTGACGGATGATGACGCCGGCAAGCCCGTGCGCATCGCCATCGTGGGTCGTCCCAACGCCGGAAAGTCGACCCTGGTCAACCGCCTGATCGGCGAGGATCGGCTGCTCACGGGGCCAGAGGCCGGCATCACCCGCGACGCCATCCCGGTGGACTGGACCTACGAGGGGCGTCCGGTCCGGCTGGTCGACACCGCGGGCCTACGCCGCAAGGCGCGCGTGCAGGAGGTGCTGGAGAAGCTCTCAACCTCGGACGCCATCCGCGCCATCACCTTCGCCGAAGTGGTGATCCTGGTCATGGACGCCGACGGCGCCTTCGAGACCCAGGACCTGCAGATCGCCGACCTGGTGGAGCGCGAGGGCCGCGCGCTCGTCTTCTGCCTCGCCAAATGGGACTTGGTGGAGAGCCCACAGACGCGGCTGGCGGAGCTGCGCGAGACGGCGGAACGCCAGCTGCCCCAGGTGCGCGGCACGCCGGTGGTGACGCTGTCGGCGGAGACGGGGCGCGGCGTCGACAAACTGATGCCCGCCGTCTTCAAGGCCCATGCCGACTGGTCGGTGAAGGTGAAGACGCGCGACCTGAACGACTGGCTGGCCATGGCGGTGCAGCGGCATCCGCCGCCCGCGGTCAACGGCAAGCGCATCAAGCCCAAATACATGTCCCAGACCAAGGCGCGACCACCGACCTTCGTGCTGTTCGCAAGCCGCGCCGACCACCTGCCCGAGAGCTACCGACGCTATCTGATCAACAGCTTGCGGGAGAGTTTCGATCTGCCGGGCACGCCGATCCGCGTCAGCATCCGCGCCAACAAGAACGTGCTGGCGGAAGGCTACACGCCGGGCGGCCCGGAGGCGGGGCGTGGCTTGAAACGGCCTGTGGTGAAGCGGACCTCGTCCGCGCGAAAGCGCGGCTGAGGCGTCAGTTCGCCTTTACAGCTCGTCCGCGGCTTCTGGGGCCGCGGCGGCTTTCGCCTTCGGCTTGGCCTTGGCCCGCACGGCGCGCGGCGGCTTGGGCGGCTTGCGCGCGATGCGCTCGGCCAGTTCGGCGTCGATCAAGGGCAGCAGCACGGCAGCCTGCTTCTGACGCGCGCCGTCCTCGCCCGCTTCGAGGCGCGACGCGTTGACGCGAAGGCTGGCCAGGGCGGTGTCGTCCATGGTCGGAAGCATATCGGCGATAGCCATGAACACTCCAGCTGTAGGTAAAGAAAAGGACGGCCGACGCGTTCGCGCCGACCGTCCGCTTGGTCTCAGGCCGACTTCAGGTTGACGGCGCTTTCCTTGCCCGAGCGCTGGTCGCGCTCGACATCGAACGCGATGGTCTGGCCTTCGGCCAGCATGCGCAGGTCAGAACGCTCGACTGCGGAGGCGTGAACGAACACGTCCTTGCCGCCGTCCTGCGGCTGGATAAAGCCATAACCCTTGGTGGTGTTGAACCATTTGACAGTGCCGGTAGCCATTTCAGCCTCCTTTGGCGTAGAGCCGCCGGAACGGCCCGGCGGCCGATCGAGGTCTGAAAGGTCGGCTAGAAAGATCCGCGCGCTAGCGAGGCCCAAACAGCGTTGCGCAGCAGAGATCGATTATCATCATATAGCTTGTCCCCACGTGCGGCGCCAGGGGCGGGGCCGCCAAGCGAGAGGGGCGCGCCCCTCAGCCGCGCAGTCGCGCTCCCGTCGCCTTGCCTACCGCAGCGACGATGCGCCCGCACAGCGCCTCGATCTCCGTGTCGGTCAGGGTCTTGTCGCGAGGCTGAACTGTGACCTCCAGGCCGACGGACTTGGAGCCCTGCGCCACGCCGGCGCCCTCGTAGACGTCGAAGACGTGCACTCCGGCGACCAGAGCCTTGTCGACGCCAGCCGCCGCGCGGGCTAGGTCGGCGGCTGGCCTCGACTGGTCCACGATGAAGGCGAAGTCGCGCGAGAGCGGCATCAGCGCCAAAAGCTTCAGCGCTGGCCTTGCAGTTCGCGCCGCGCCACGCTTGGCTTCCGGCAGGCCGTCCAGCCACATCTCAAACCCATAGACCGGCCCGGCGACGTCTAGCAGCTTGAGCACGCCGGGATGCAGCGCGCCGAACTCGGCCAGCACGGCCTTGGGCCCAAGCTGCACCCGCGCCGAGCGGCCCGGATGCCACCAGGACGAGGCGCCGCCCTGCACCACCTGTAGCGAGGCGACCGGCGCGCCGACCTCCTCCAGCACGCTCATCAGCTCGCCCTTCAACGTGTAGACGTCGGGCTCCGCCGCCCCGTCCCACCGGCGGGCGGCGCGGGGGGCGAGCACGGCGGCCACGGCCGTTCGCTGGCCCTTGGGCGTGGCGTCGGCGAACACCGGGCCGACTTCGAACAGGGCGCAGTCCGCAAGCCCGCGCGCGGCGTTGCGGCCGATCGCCTGCAGCAGCCCCGGCAAGGCCGAAGGGCGCATGCAGTCCAGCTCTGAGGCGATCGGATTGGC
>CAXTUT010000206.1:0-4490 GCA_964247465.1 uncultured Caulobacteraceae bacterium
CGCCTTCGGCGCGGCCGGCGGCGGCTGGGCGACCAGCTGCAGCTGGAAGTCCGGCTCGATGGGCGCAGTCGTCCGCAGGCCGGGCGCGACCTGGCGCGCCAGCACAATCAAGAGGGCGATGTGGACGAGGATCGAGGCGGCGAAGGCGCCGGTCGTCTCTCGCCTGCGGTCGCGGCGCGCCATCAACGGTTTATAGGGGCTGATCGCCTCGGGCGGGAGAGGCGGGCGCACCGACGCAGCGTCGCAATACGTTTCGATCACGGCCTTGCACGAAGCGCTGCGATCGCCTTTGCTGCAAAGCCAAGCTTAGGAGACGGCCTTGAGATCGACGAGATGGACGGCCGCGGCGCTGACGGTGGCCGTCACGCTTCCGGCCTTGGCGCACGCGCAGCCGCGCACAGCGGCCGCGCAGGGCCTGCACACCTTCGGCGCGGCGAGCCTCTCGCCTCAAGCCGATCAGGTCGCTGCGATCGAGGCCGTGGAGCCGTTCGCGCCGACGCGCGCGCGCGCGCGCGGCCCTCTGGTGATCCGCTCCGCCCAGACCGGCGCGGTGCTGCACAGCTACGATCCCTGTCCCGCCTGCCGCTACAGCGATCCGGCCTGGTCGCCGCACGGCGAGGCGCTGGCCTTCATCGCCTATGACGCCGCACAGAACCGCACGACGCTGGAGCTGGCGCGAGGCGGTCACGTGACGACCCTGACCAGCCTGGAAGGCGTCGCCCAGACGCCGCGCTTCTCCCCCGATGGGACGTTGATCGCCCTGATGGCCACGCCTGGCGCCCACAAGCAGACCGGCGCGGTGGAGGCGGGCGCCCAGCAGGTCGGCGACATCGCGGCCCTGGCCACCGCCGACGAAAAGCGCATCGGCGTCATGCCCGCCGCCGGCGGCGCCATCCGCTACGTCTCGCCCGCCGACACCTTCGCCTATGAGTACGACTGGCGTCCCGATGGCCGAGGCTTCGTGGCCACCGCCGCCAAGGGCAATGGCGACAACAACTGGTGGATCGCCAAACTGGTCGCGGTGGACCTGTCCGGCGGCCCGGCGCGGGTCATCGCCGAGCCCAAGATGCAGATGAACTTCCCTCGCGTGTCGCCAGACGGGCGCACCGTGGCGTTCATCGGCGGGCTGATGAGCGATTTCGGCTCGGTCGGCGGCGACGTCTATACGGTGCCTTTCGACGGCGGCCGGCCGGTCGACGTCACGCCGGGGATCAAGGCCAGCTTCACCTCCCTGGCCGGTTGGCGGAGCGGGCGGCTGGCGGGAACGCTGCTGCGCGGCGACCGCAGCGAGATCGTCTCGCTGGATCCCCGCACGGGCGATGTGGCCACAGCCTGGAGCGCGCCCGCGTCGCTGTCGGCCTACAACGGCCAGGCGAGCTTCAGCGCCGACGGCGCGCGCGTCGCCACGGTGATGGAAGACTATACCCATGCGCCTGAGCTTTTCACGGGCGCGCCCGGCCCCGCCCTAGCGGCCGTGACCCACGCCAACTCCACGCTCAAGCCCCAGGTCAGCGCCCGCAGCGTCAGCTGGACTCATGACGGCTACACGATCCAGGGCTGGCTCCTCGCGCCGCTGACTGTAGCGCCGGGCAAGCATCCCATGGTGGTGGACATCCACGGCGGCCCTAGCTCGGCCGCCACGCCGCGCTATCTGGGACCCTACCCCTCCGGTATCTTCGCCACGGGGGACTGGCTGAAGAAGGGGTATCTCGTCTTCTACCCCAACCCGCGCGGCTCCTACGGCCAGGGCGAAGCTTTCACCCGCGCCAACGTGCGCGACTTCGGCGGTGGCGACCTTGGCGACATCCTTGCAGGCGTGGACAAGGTCGAGACGGTGGCGCCGGTCAACGATAAACGGTTGGGCGTCATCGGCCACAGCTACGGCGGCTACATGACCATGTGGACGGTGACCCACTCCCACCGCTTCCACGCCGCCATCGCCGGCGCCGGGATCGCCGACTGGGTCAGCTATTACGGCGAGAACGGGATCGACCAGTGGATGATCCCCTTCTTCGGGGCCAGCGCCTACGACGATCCGGCCATCTATGAGAAGCTGTCGCCGATCTTCTCGATCAAGACCGCCGCCACGCCGACCCTCATCTACGTCGGCGAGCGCGACGTGGAGTGCCCAGCGCCCCAGAGCTTCGAGTTCTGGCACGGACTGCGTGAGGTCGGCGTGCCCACCAAGCTGATCGTCTACGCCGGCCAGGGCCACGCCATCCGCGATCCCGCCGACCTGGCCGACCTGCGCGCGCGCGAACTCGCCTGGTTCGACACCTATCTCGGGTCCTGAGCGGCGCGCGCGGACTACGCCGCGCCTTCGGCCTCCAGCAGGGCGCGGATGCGCGCCAGCGCCGCGTCGTGCTCGGCGTCGGGCTCGGGGAAGGTAGGGTGCAGCGCCCGCAACGCCTCCAGCACCGCCTGGGAGACGATCAGGCGGGCCGTCTTCTTATCGTCGGCCGGCACGATGAGCCACGGCGCGGCCTCCGTGCTGGTGGCGGGCAGGCACGCCTCGTAGGCGCGCATATAGTCGTCCCAGTGCGCCCGCTCCGCCATATCGGCGGGGACCAGCTTCCAGCGCTTTTGCGTGTGGTCGATGCGGCTCAGGAAAAGCGGCGGCGCTGCTCCGCCTTGGACAGGTGGAGGAAGACCTTGACGATGGACGTCCGGTTGCGGACGAGATGCGCCTCCATGTGGTTGATCGAGGCGAAACGCCGCTTCCAAAGCTTGTCCGGGTCTTGAACGTCGATCCCCTCAGCCTCCAACATCTCGGGATGCACGCGCACCACCAGCACCTCTTCGTAGTAGGAGCGGTTGAAGACGCCGATCTGCCCGCGCTCCGGCAGCTCGACGGTCGAGCGCCAGAGGAAGTCGTGGCGCCGCTCCACCTCGCTCGGCGGCTTGAAGCTCGTTACTCGGCAGCCCTGCGGATCGACGCCGGACAGGACGTGGCGGATCACACCATCCTTGCCGCCCGCGTCCATGGCCTGGATGACGATCAGCAAGGCGGCCCGCTGCGCGGCGCTGTGCGCCCTCTGAAGCTTGGCTATACCCGCAATGTGTTCGTCCAGGATCCGGCCATAGTCGCGTTTGCAGCTGTAGGGCGGCGCGATGCGGGTGGGACGATCCGCCAGGTCGACGCGCTCGCCCGGCGTGACCCGGAAGGGCTTGATGCTGAGGCTCATGGCGCGAACCTCTCCCTGCGGCGCCTTTTTGTCGAGCCGGCGAGGGCTAGGATGGGCGCACGGCGTTCCGCACGCTGTGCAAACCGCGGCGCAACCGCCAGTAGGCGCCGGTGTCCAATGCGTGGCGACGTCCTCTCAACGACCGGCGCAGGGAGGCCCGATCCAGGGTGCGCTTGCGCGGATCGCCGTAGAAGCGCGCAATCTCTTGCACCCTGATCGTCGGGGCCGTCATCCAGGCCGGAACGTAGGTGGCGGCGAGCAGCTCCACATCGTTCAGGATGCGCGTCAGGCCTGTGCCCGATCCCGGACACGGCGCGTGGAAGGCGTCGCCGATGAGCACGGTCCCGGCCACGCGTTCGTGGCCGTGGGTCTGGTAGAGATCGGTCACCCGCGCCTCGCACCGGCGGACCACCTCGCGGCCGTGCAGCAGAGCCCCCGCCTCCGGCGCCAGCTCCAGCAGGGCGGCGATGGGATCGCCGCTCATCCGCCGATGCCAGGGATCGCCCAGGGGCCGATGGCTGAAGACGTTGACCCGGATCTCGCCGGGCGCGGGAAAGAGGCTGACATAGGCCAGTCCGGTCCCGAACGGCGCCTGCAGGATGCGCGCCGGCGTCGCCTCGCTTCGCGCGACGCTGAAGCCCAGGCAGACGGAATGGCCGGCGCTGACCACGCGGCGCTCGACGCCGAGCGTGTCGGTCAGTGCGGTGGAGCGCCCTGTGGCGACGACGAGCAACCGTGCGGGCCAGCGCCCGCCATCGCGGGTGAGGACACACGGCCCCGCCGCTGCGCGTTCGACGCCGTCGACGGTGGCTTGCACCCGGCGCACCGTGGCGGGCCAAGCGGCCTGCAGCGACGCCACCCAGTCGGCATAGCGCGCACCTGCGTCGACCAGCGCCGGCCGCGCGTCGTCGGCGTAGGCGTGTCGATCGCAGGATGCGGGCCAGCATACCGAGCTGAAGCAATCCAGCACGCCCAGTCTGGAGAGGGCCTCGATCTGGACGCCGTCCAGCTTCTCGATGCGGAAGGCGGGCAGCGGATCGCGTCGCGGCTCGAACACCACGACGCCATAGCCGGCGCGGCCCAGCAGGAGCGCCAGCAGCGACCCGGCCATGCCGGCGCCTGCGATGTGGATCGGTTCTGGGTTCAAGGACAAGACAGCCACCCCTTCACGCCAGCATGGCGCCTTCGGGTGTGCAGAGAATGAACCGACCGGCTGGGCTTCACCGCGTGGGGCGGCTGTTCATCTGTCTGTTCGGTTCCACCAGGCTCCGCCTGTGGCTTGGAAGAGGGCGATGGTGTCGGCGT
>CAXTUT010000207.1:0-4486 GCA_964247465.1 uncultured Caulobacteraceae bacterium
TGCCGCGAGGCCCGCGCCAAGGTCAGCTGGACCCAGGTGGAGACGGGCTCGGCGGTCACCTGGAAGTATCCCTCCTGCATCCTGCGCGGCGACGACAGCTCGGGCGAGTTCTACTCGATCGCCGTGACCAACGGCCGCCAGCAGGCCGACACCGGCACCAAGATGATCCACCTCGGCAGGAACACCCGCTCGCGCATCATCAGCAAGGGCATCTCCGCCGGCCGCTCTTCAAACACCTATCGCGGGCTGGTCAGCTCACACCGCAACGCCAAGGGCGCGCGCAACTTCACCCAATGCGACTCCCTTCTGATCGGCAAGGACTGCGGCGCCCACACCGTGCCCTACATCGAGGCCAAGAACGCCCACAGCGTCTTCGAGCACGAGGCCACCACAACGCGGCTGTCCGATGACCAGCTCTTCTATTGCCAAAGCCGTGGCCTCTCGACGGAAGAAAGCGTGGCCCTGCTCGTCAACGGCTTCGTCCGCGACGTGCTGCAGGAATTGCCCATGGAATTCGCCGTCGAGGCGCAGAAGCTGGTGGCGGTGAGCCTCGAAGGCTCTGTCGGCTAATCAATAGAAGAAGATTGATGCTTTTTATTCGAAACCTCCACGTCTCCGTCGACGAGACCAAGCCCATCCTGCACGGCCTTACGCTCGAGGTGCCGGCAGGTGAGGTGCACGCCGTCATGGGACCGAACGGGGCGGGCAAGTCGACGCTCGGCTACACGCTGGCGGGTCGCGCCGGCTACGATGTGACCTCGGGCTCGGTGACGCTGGACGGCGAGGACCTGCTCGGCATGGCGCCGGACCAGCGCGCGGCCAAGGGCGTGTTCCTGTCGTTCCAGTATCCCATGGAAATTCCCGGCGTGCCGGCGCTGACCTTCGTGCGCACCGCGCTGAACGCCCAGCGCAAGGCGCGCGGCGAGCCGGAGATGGGCGCGCCGGAGTTCCTGAAGCGGGTGCGGGCCGAGGCCGCCAGCCTGAAGATGGATTTCGACATGCTGCGCCGAGGACTGAACGTCGGCTTCTCCGGCGGCGAGAAGAAGCGCATGGAGATCCTGCAGATGGCGCTGCTGCAGCCGCGCCTGCTGATCCTCGACGAGACCGACTCGGGCCTCGACATCGATGCCCTGCGCATCGTCGCGGAGGGCGTGAACGCCATGCGCTCGCCCGGGCGGGCGATGCTGGTCATCACGCACTACCAGCGCCTGCTGGACTACATCACGCCGGACCGGGTGCACGTGCTGGCGGGCGGCCGCATCGTGGCGTCCGGTGGCCCGGAGCTGGCGCTGACGCTGGAGCGCGAAGGCTACGACCGCATCGTGTCGGAGGCGGCATGAGCGCGCCCTTCCGCATCGACCTGCGCGACGTCTCAACCTTCCCCACCCGGCGCGACGAGGCTTGGCGAAGGAGCGACCTGCGCCGGGCTCTAGGCGGCGAGGCGGTGGTGGTCGCCGCCTCCAGGACCGAGCCGTTGAGCGCAGGCGGCCCGTTCGGCGCTGTCCAGGGCGACGAGACGGCCTTCTCCAACGGCCGTCTTGGCCATGACGAGCCGCTGGCCCGGCTGACGCTCACCGACACGCCTCATCGGCTCAGGTTCGTCACCTCGGCGGAGGAGGGCGGCTGGCAGGCCGGCGCGGACATCGTGGTGCCGGCCGGCGTTTCGGCGACCCTGATCGAGACCTACGAGGGGCGGGGCGCCTATGTCGCCAGCGCCGTCCTCAGCTTCACGCTCGGCGCCGACGCCTCTCTCGAGCGGATCGTCCTTATGGACGAGCCGGCCGCAGCCGTGTCGATCTCGTCGTCGGCGGTGTCGCTCGGTCCGGGAGCCCGGTTCGCCCAGACCGTGGTCGCCACCGGCGCGAAACTGCAGCGCCACGAGACTCACCTGATCCATCCCGGCCAGGACGTGTCGGTGCGCCTGGACGGGCTCTATCTGCTCGGCGGCGCGCGCCACACCGACCTGACCACGGTGGTGACACACGAGGGCGGCGGGACGACATCGCAGGTGTGCAAGGGCGTGGCGACCGACCGCGCGCGCGCCGTGTTCCAAGGCCAGATCGTGGTGCGCCCCGGCGCCGATGGGACCGATGCGCGTATGCGCCACGACTGCCTGCTGCTGTCCGATACCGCCGAGATCGACGCCAAGCCGGAGCTTGAGATCTACGCCGACGACGTCTCCTGCGCCCACGGCAACACGGTAGGCGCGCTGGATGAGGAGGCGCTGTTCTACATCGCTTCGCGCGGGGTGCCCGAGGGCGAGGCCAAGGCCCTGCTGATGCAGGGCTTTATCGGCGAAGTCGTTGAACGCATCGTCCACGAGGGCGCGCGCGAGGTGGTGCGCGCCTTCGCGGCGGAACGTCTGGAGGCTCTGACGTGATCGGATTTGGCCGTGCGTACTTCGAGACGCGCCCCTCCGGCGCGCTCCTCAGCATGAGGAGCTTATAGATGAACGCCATCCTCCGTCCCCACCCTGAGGAAGCCGCCGTTTCGCCTTTGCCCCATCTTGAGCAGCCCGCGCTCGCGGCCGTCTCGAAGGACGCACCGCACCTGCAGTCCTTCGACGTCGACGCCATCCGCGCCCAATTCCCCATCCTGTCGCGGCAGGTGAACGGCCGCCCGCTCGTCTATCTGGACTCCGCCGCGTCGGCGATGAAGGTGCAGCCCTGCATCGACGCCATGGTCCATTCCATGACGCACAGCTATTCCAACGTGCACCGTGGCTTGCACACCTTGGCGAACGAGACCACCGAGGCCTACGAGGCCGCGCGCGAGAGCGTCGCCCGCTTCGTCAACGCGCCGTCCTCCAAGCAGATTGTCTTCACCCGCGGCGCGACCGAGGCGATCAACCTGGTCGCCGCCTCCATCGGCCTGCACATCCAGCCGGGCGACGAGATCGTCATCTCCGAGCTCGAGCACCACGCCAACATCATCCCCTGGCACTTTCTGCGAGAGCGCCGCGGCGCGGTGCTGCGCTTCATGCCGGTGCGCGATGACGGGAGCATCGACCTCGACGAAGGCCTCAAGCTGATCGGGCCAAAGACCCGGGTCGTGGCGCTGAACCATATGTCCAACGTCACCGGCGCCATCCTGGACACGCGGCCGGTGGTGGAGGCGGCGCGGGCGGTCGGGGCCCTGACGCTGTTCGACGGCTGCCAGTCGGTGGTGCACCTGCCGGTCGACGTGCAGGCGATGGGCTGCGACTTCTACGCCTTCTCCGGGCACAAGCTGTTCGGGCCGACCGGCATCGGGGCCTTGTACGGGCGCGAAGAGGCGCTGCACGAACTTTCACCCTACCAGGGCGGCGGCGAGATGATCGGCTCGGTGGCCATGGACGCCATCACCTACGCCGACCCGCCGCATCGCTTCGAGGCTGGCACGCCGCCGATCCTCGAGGCGATCGGCTGGGGCGCGGCGCTGGACTGGTTCATGCTGCAGGACCGTGCGGCCGTCGCCGCGCACGAGCAGGCGTTGTACGCCCGCACCGTTGAGCGCCTGCGGGGCTGCAACTGGCTGCGCATCCTGGGCGACAGCCCCGGCAAGGGCGCGGTGCTCAGCTTCGAGGTTGCGGGCGCCCATGCCCACGACGTGGCCCAGCTGCTCGACCGCTACGGCGTCGCGGTGCGGGCGGGTACTCACTGCGCGGAGCCGCTGATGCGCCGCTTCGGCGTGACATCGAGCGCGCGCGCCTCGTTCGCCCTATATAATACTCTAGATGAGGCGGACGCCTTCGCCGACGCCCTGATCAAGGTGCAGGGGTTCTTCGCCTGATGGACGACATGGCCTTCGACCCCAAAGCCGGACCGCCTCGAACGGGAGCGCAGACGTCGCGGGATCTGCTGGACGTAAGCGCGCCCGCAGAGCCCGCATCTACGGAGCCTGTCGAGGACTCCGCCCTGCCGCAGGCGGAGTTGGACCGGCTGACCGACGCTCTGGTCGCTCAGCTGAAGACGGTCTACGACCCCGAAATCCCCGTCGACATCTATGAACTCGGCCTGATCTACAAGGTCGACGTCTCCGACGAGCGCGACGTTCTCGTGGAGATGACCTTGACCGCCCCGGGCTGTCCCGTGGCCGGCGATATGCCGGGCTGGGTGCAGGACGCGGTGGAGAAGATCGAGGGCATCCAGTCCTGCAAGGTCGAGCTGACCTTTGATCCGCCCTGGGACCCCTCGCGCATGAGCGACGAGGCCAAGCTCCAGCTTAACATGTTCTAGGGGTTCAGATCCATGACCGAACTCGCTTCAGCCCCCCGCGTCCGCCGCCCGCGCCCCAAGGTGGTCACCCTTACCGAGCGCGCGGCCGAGCGCGTGCGCGCCATCCTGGAGCGCGGCGACAAGGCCTATGCGGGCCTGCGCGTGGGCGTGAAGAACGGCGGCTGCGCCGGCTCGGAATACGTCTTTGAGTACGCTGCGGCCGCAAATCCGTTGGACGAGGTGGTGGAGGACAAGGGCGTGCGCATCCTGGTCGATCCCAAGGCGGTGCT
>CAXTUT010000208.1:0-4419 GCA_964247465.1 uncultured Caulobacteraceae bacterium
CCACCAGCCCGCCCTGGGGATAGGTGATGCGGCGCCCCTCCCGGGTGATGAAGCCGATTTCTGGATGGCTGCCCCCCGACAGCAGCCGCGTCACCGCTCCGGGCGCCGTCTCCGATGTCTGCAGGAACTGCACAGCCCCGCGCGCCGTAACCGCCGCCGCCACCAGCAGCCCGGCCCCGATGACCAGGAAGACCACGGCCCGCAAAAGCGGCAGGCTCGAAGAGGGCGCGACAGCGACCACGGCGTTCACCTCGTGACGTTCAACCTGCCCGCAAGCTACGCACCAGACAGGCCGCGCACCAGCCGCAGCCAAAGATGTCACCGCCTGCGCGACGAAGCCCACCGCTTCGCCATCGGCGCCCCCCGCATCAGGCGCAACGCAGACATGGCCAAGACCCCTGGACGAGATCGAAGGCGTCGGCCCGGGCCGCAAGCGCGCCCTGCTGCACGCCTTCGGTCGGCGCGGGGTGAGCCGGGCGTCGGCTGCGGACCTGGCCAAGGTGGAGGGGGTGAACGACGCGCTTGCGGGGAGGATTTACGGGTTCTTCCACAAGGCAGGGTGAGGCGACTCTTCAGCTCCAGCGAGCGCGCTCAGCTTAAACTGGAACTCTCTCGCAGAGGGCCAAATCCGCTCTGCTGCATCATATAATTCGCGTGTCCGCTGTCGGATCATCGTTTCATTCCAAGCGTGTGGATACTGCTTCAGCAGTCGGGCGTTCAATTCCAGCTTGCTATGGTCGTCCAGCCCCTTTCGCTTACTACGGTCTCTTTCCGCCTCTGTCCCCAACCCGTGCTCCAGTGGCATAACCCATGGGCCGTTGCTGAGCGTCTTGTTCAGCTTGCCGCCAACAAGGGTGAGATTTCCAATCGCATGGATCAGCCCATTGCGATCATCACGTGACGCGATGTCGGTTTCAAGCGGCCAATGGGCTTCCCACTCCTGTGGCATTACATGCTCGATCTCCAGCCTACTATAGTCGAAGCCCAAAATGGGCTCTGATTTGACGTGCTCAATTTGATAAGCCTCTTCGATCGCCCGGAGGACCATCAAGACCCGATCACGTCTCAGATATCCGTAAAATCGTCGCGAGCACCATTCCTGTTTGAACCGAGCGTCATTGGGCCAACTGTTCGCACCCTCGGAATCGGCCAAGACTTCCAAAAGCATAGGGGCGGCAGGCTGATCGGGACTCACGCCAGCCAGCTTGTTGAGCAGCGTGAGCACCAAAGAGCCATAGCCCCGCGTCTGCTCATTGCAGATTATGCGGCGGACAAGGAAACTCTCGAGGGCCGCCCCCATCGTGTCTCGGTCGGCTTGATCCGACCCGTCACGACCAAGAATTGCGAGTAGTAGCGGGTAGAAGACAACAATGTCTAAGGTCTTTAGTCGTCGCAAGAAAACATCGAACCGCGTGGTTCCCATAGGCTGCTCTATGTACCGGAACCGCTCTGCATCTCCCGCGATGCTTTGCATAAGCGCCTGGACATCAATCTTGCCTTCGTCAGACTGAATGGACGGTTCCTTCACGTGATCGAGAAACTGATTATACAAGTGCTTGGCCGCAATCACCCTTCGGGTGCGGCGGGTAAGCCAGTTCTGTAGAAAGGTATCTATTCGAGCACGAGCTGCGTGCCCTGTCCCGATGCGTTCGCGCCAATAGATGAAGTCGCGATCGAAGGGGCGCCAGAAGTCAACGTAAAGCGGTTCAGTCGGAAGCGATTGGCGGCTTGCCTCCCAGAGCAGCCAGTTCTTGATCAGGTCGGCAGGGAGGAGTGGGGTTCCATGGGCGTTTAAAGTTTCAAAGATCGCCTGAGGCTCGTCTTCGGGATCTAGATCAAGTACAATGACCTTCATATGATCTTTCAACGCGCTCGCAAGAGCAACCGCTCTTTCGGCGGTCCTATCGATTGCGAGCCACGACTGGCATTCGGTTCTGAAGAAATGATAGGCTTCCGCCATCCGTGAGAGCCCCAACTTTAAAGCGTTGCTGGAGTTGGCGTCCATCACCCGCCGAAATGGTTCACGATCCTCATTGGTGGGCCAGACCTTGTATCGCTCCTCCTCGTCTGCGTAGGCCGGGTTCTCTGTGAGTGGAGCGATTTGCCGAGACGCCATATCGATCGTGCGTCCGACCTTCTCGTCTCCCACAGACATCGCCTTTGTCGCGTCCAGCGCATGCTCTACAGCCTTGAGCACAAGCTGCAGTGTTGTGAGCCTCTGTTGGCCGTCGATGATCTCTCTACGTGGAAGGCTGCCGGTCGAATTGCGGGCCTGCTCAAGGACCACGGTGCCGAGAAAGTGCGACGCTATGGGTTTTCCGTTTGCATTAAGTGTCCGTTGAGCGACAGCACGAATGTCGTCCCACAGCGGTGCCCATTGCTCATCTTTCCCCCAGACGTAAGGCCGCTGAAAAAGCGGAACGGTGTAGCGCGTCTGCTGGGTGAAGACGGCCATGACTGTCACGTAGGTGGGCTGCATAAGATACTCGCGAGGGCTAGTCAGCTCGCCATCGTTATGCGGCTCTTGGTTGCAGGCCGACTAGCTACCAGAAGGCCGCAGCGTTCCATGCGCCGATCTAGCAGCGAATGGGGGGCGGCCCGTCCTTCGACAAGCTCAGGATGAGGCCGAGTGAAGAGGGTAAGGCTGGGTTGAAGGGCGGAGACGGCGCTTCGCGCTGGCGTCTTCTGCTCTCGCCTTACAACGCCGGCCGAGGCGCACACGCCTGCAGTCGCCTCATCCTGAGCCTGTCGAAGGACGAGGCGTTCCGCCGCGCGCCAGCTCCTGGATCAGCGCCCAGTCGCCGCGGATCAGGGCTTCCTTCTTGGCGCGGGACCAGCCCTTGAGCTGGCGTTCGACGGCTATTGCCTGGAGGGCGAGGTCGTAGCGTTCGGCCCAGACCAGCTCCACCGGGCGGCGGCGGTAGGTCCAGGCCTTGCGGTCGAGGCCCTGGTTGTGCTGGGCGACGCGGAGGCCGGGGTCGGAGCCTCGGTGGGAGCCGATGTAGTAGGCGCCGTCGGCGCAGCGGAGCATGTAGACGTAGACATCCATGGGTTGCGAGGGTGGGGGACGCCTCGTCCTTCGACAAGCTCAGGATGAGGCGACTGTGAAGGTTTCGGCGGCTGAACCGGGGTCAGCGGCTGAAGCGATCTTGGGCATTGCCAAGCCCACCACCGCCTGTATTCGCCTCATCCTGAGCCTGTCGAAGGACGGGGCGACGCAGCGCCGCCTCACCCGCACAGTTTCGCCTGCGCCAGCTTCGCCCGGATCGCCCGCATCCGCAGCGAGCCCTCCGCGCAGACCGGGGCGGCGACAGACCTCGCCTCGTCCAGGCGGCCTTCGTCGGCGAGGACGCCGGCCAGGGTGGCGGCGAGGGCGTCGCGGGTCTGGGGCGGCATGTCGTGGTCCAGGACGTCGGTCTGGGCGAGGCCGGTGCGGAGCGCCTGCTCCGCCGCGACGCGGGCGCTGTCGCCGCCGGCGCTGTATGTGCTCGCCGCGGGAACGGCCTGCAGGTCGGCGGCGGCCTGGTAGAGGTAGACGCGGGGGTCGCGCGGGAAGCGGGACACGAGGTCGGCGGCCTGGTCGGCGTCGCCTAGCTTGCGGGGGATCAGGGCGTCCGGGATCAGGCCGGCCTCGCGCCGGACGTAGCCGCCGTACTGGCTGGCGGTGAGCAGCACCGACAGCGCGGTCAGGGCGGCGAGGACGCCCGAGAGCAGCAGGGCCGGGCGGACGGAGGGCGGCTTGGGCTCCGCCAGGGCGCCGGAGGCGTTCTGGTCCAAGAACAAGGCGGCGCCGGGGCCCGCCCCGCCGAGGTGGCAGCTGTAGTCCACAGCGCCCGAGGTCGGCAGCAGGGCCGGGATCATCAGGCGCAGCGCCAGGACGCGCAGGCGCCCACGCCGCCCCCTCCGCCGCCGCATGGAAGCTGAGCGCCAGGGACGCGCCGAGCAGGCCCATGATGGCGCCGGACGCCCCCACGCTGACCGGGCCGCCGGGGTTCAGCAGGGCCGAGGCCAGCGAGCCGCCGACCGCGCTCGCCAGGTAGATGGCCAGGAACCAGGGCGCGCGGACCAGCCGCTCCAGCCGCATGCCGACGATGACCAGCACCACCGAATTGCCGATCAGATGCGCCAGGCTGGCGTGCAGCCAGGGCGCTGTGAACAGCCGCCAGACCTGGCCCTGCTGGAACGCCAGCCTGGCGCTCACCCCGCCCAGCGCCACCAGGGTGCGGTAGCCCGGCGCGCCGGCGGCCGTGGGGCTGAGCGCGCCCACCTGCTCCACCCAGAACAGCAGGGCGATCAGCACGGTCAGCACGGTGGTGACCACCGGCGCGCCGTAGAACTCGAGCCCGCCGAAGGGCTCGGCCGCGGGCGGCGTCGCGACGTCCGCCCAGGAGAGGCCGGCCGCCGCCGGAGCCGGGGCCC
>CAXTUT010000209.1:0-4350 GCA_964247465.1 uncultured Caulobacteraceae bacterium
CGGCCGCTTCGACACGGCCGGCGCCCTCGCGCTGCTGCAGCCGACCGGCGCGCAGGAGCCGGCGACGCTGGCGTCGCGGCCCGACGTCGCGGCCTTGATGTCCCTCGTTTCGTCGGTTGCTGTCGATCCGGTCGATCCGGTCGATCCGGTCGATCCCGGGCCGGCGGCGGAGGGCGGCGTCTACGGCATGATGATCCGCCTGGGCCGCGGCGTGGTCCACCTGGGTCGGGAGCTTGTGTTCAACCTCGTGTTCTACGGCCGTCTGCTGAGTGCGCTCGGTCGGCTGGCGCGCCATCCCGGGCGCCTTCGCTGGGCGCCGACCGTCTCGCTGATGGAGCGGGCGGGACTGGACGCTCTTCCGATCTGCGCGACGACCACCTTCTTCGTGGGCGCCACCATCGCCTTCCTCGGGGTGGACCTGCTGGCCCAATTCGGGGCGCAGGTCTTCTCTGTGGAACTGGTCGGCATCGGCGTGCTGCGGGAGTTCGGATTGCTCGTCACCGCCATCATCCTGTCCGGCCGTTCCGCCTCCAGTTTCGCCGCCGAGATCGGGGCCATGCGCATGAACCAGGAGGTCGACGCCATGCAGGTCATGGGCGTGGACCCGTTTGAGGCGCTGGTCATCCCGCGCTTCCTCGCGCTCCTGGTCATGACGCCTCTGCTGACGTTCGTGTCGATGATTGCGGGTCTGCTCGGCGGGGCGCTGGTCATCTGGGCCTCGGTCGGGCTCTCGCCGACCTTCTTCGTGCAGCGCTTGCTCGACAACGTCGGCGTCAGCCACTTCTACATCGGCATGGTTAAGGCGCCGGTGCTGGCGGTGATCATCGCCGCCATCGGCTGCCGCCAGGGCCTGGAGGTCGGGGGCGACGTCGAGCAGCTGGGGCGGCGGGTGACCGCGGCGGTGGTGCAGGCGCTGTTCGCCATCATCCTCGCCGACGCCGCCTTCGCCTTCCTGTTCGTGGAGGTCGGCCTGTGAGCGCAGCCCCGACCGCGTCCGCGCCGATCGCCCAGGCCGACGGCGAGCCGGTGGTCGTGGTGGAGGGGCTCGTGTCGCGCTTCGGGCCGAACCTCGTCCACGACGGCCTGGACCTGAGCGTGCGCAAGGGCGAGGTGCTGGGACTGGTCGGGGGGTCCGGCGCGGGCAAGTCGGTGCTGCTGAACACCCTGATCGGACTGCGCACGCCGCAGGCGGGACGGGTGCGGGTGCTGGGCGTGGACGTCGGCCATGCGGGCGAGGCGGAGCAGCGGGCGCTGGAGGCGCGCTGGGGCGTGCTGTTCCAGGGCGCCGCCCTATTCTCCTCCCTCAGCGTGCTGGACAACGTGGCCGCGCCGCTGCGCGAGCACACGCGCCTGCCCCGGAGCCAGATCGCGGCGCTGGCGGCGCTGAAGATCGCGCTGGTCGGCCTGCCGCCCGAGGCCGCCTTGCTGAAGCCGTCCGAACTCTCCGGCGGCATGCGCAAGCGGGCGGGCGTGGCGCGCGCCCTGGCGCTCGATCCGGAGCTGCTGTTCCTGGACGAGCCCACTTCCGGGCTCGATCCGATCGGGGCGCAGGCGTTCGACCAGCTGCTGCACGGGCTGTCCAAGGCGCTGGGGCTGACCGTGCTGCTGATCACCCACGACCTGGACAGCCTGTACGCGCTCTGCGATCGAGTGGCGGTGATCGCGGACCGCAAAATCGTCGCCACCGCTCCCGTCGCGGAGCTCGAACGCTCCGAACACCCCTGGATCCGCGCCTATTTCCTGGGGCCGCGGGGCCGCGCCGCCCATGCCGGCCTCGCTGCGGCCGGGGCGGGCTGATGGAGCGCAACGCCCACTATGCGGTGGTGGGCGCGGTGTCCGCGGCGCTGTTCATCGCCGTGCTGGCGTTCGCCGCCTGGCTGGCGCGGGTGCAGTTCACCAGCCAGTACGCGGTCTACGACATCGACTTCAAAGGCCCGGTGCGCGGCCTTTCGCAGGGTGGCGAGGTCTATTTTAACGGCATCAAGATCGGCGACGTGACCAAGCTGTCGCTGGACCGCCGCGATCCGGACCGCGTGGTCGCCCGCGCCCGCGTCTCCTCCGAGGCGCCGATCAAGACCGACTCCACCGGATCGCTGGAGCCCATGGGCGTGACCGGCGTCAGCTACATCCAGATCACCGCCGGCGGCGCGGCCAGGCCGCTGCTGCGCGACGTGACCCCGCACGGCCAAATTCCGGTGATCCGCACCACCCGCAGCGCCCTGGAAACCCTGCTGGAGGGCGGCGGCGACGTGCTCGCCCGCTCGGTGGAAGCGCTGGACAGGGTCAATACCCTGCTTTCGGACAGGAATATGCAGACCTTCACCGACACCTTGGCCAATGTGCGCGACGTCACCGCCCTGGCCAAGGCGCAGGGGCCGCTGCTGGTCGACCTCGACGCCACGCTCAAAGGGCTGGACGTCACGTCCCGCCACATCAACGCGCTCGCCAGCGACAGCGACGCCCTTCTCAACGGACAAGGCAGGAAGACCCTGGCCGACCTGGACGCCGCCGCCGTGCAGTTACGCGCCACCACGGCCGACGCGCGCGCCGTGCTCGCCCAGGTGAAGGGGCCTGCGCAGGACTTCGCCGCCAACGGCCTGCCCCAGCTCTCGCGCACGGTGATCTCGCTGCAGACCGCAGCGGAGTCGCTGGACCGGCTGGTGGGCGAGGTCGAACAGAACCCGCGCGAACTGCTGACCAAACCGGCCGCCAAGACGCGCGAGGTGACGCCGTGAGGGGCTCTGATAGGGCGCTGAGGACCGCGGGGCTGATGAGCTGTCTGCTGAGCGCGGCGGCGCTGGGCGGCTGCGTCTCGCTCTTTCCCGCACAGCCGCCGGTGCAGCTGTACGCGTTCGGGCGGACCGCTCCACCGGGCGCGGAGCAGACGTCCACTATAGGCCGCGGCCAGGGCGCGCCGGGCGTGGTGCTTTCGCAGGCCAGCCTTCCGCGTGCGGCCTTGGGCGACGCCATCCTGACCACGCGCGGCGATCAGGCGGCCTACATAGCCGGCGCCCGATGGCTGACGCCCGCCACGCTGATGTTCCAGGAGGATGCGGAGCAGGCGTTCGCCGCGCGGGCCCGGGGCGTGCGGCTGATCGCCCGCTCCGAGCTCGGCGCCGCGTCAGCCTTGCTGCGCCTGGACGTGAGCGAGTTCGAGGCGCGCTACGACCCTGCGACCCTTGGCGCGCCGACCGTGGTGGTGAGCCTGCGCGCCACGCTCGCCCGACCCGACGGCGGCCGGCTGGTGCAGCAGGGCTTCACCGTGCGCCGCGTGGCCGTGCAGGACCGGGTCTCCGCCATCGTCGCCGCTTACGACCAGGCGGTGCAGGACGCCCTGGCCCAGGTGGTCGCCTGGACCGATGCGCAGACGCCTGCGCTTGCGGCCAACCCTGCGTCTGCGCCGCCGCCGGTATCCCGCCCGGTCCAGGACCTCAGCCCCGGGTCGCTGCGACGGAGCCCCTCGTGAGCGACCCCGCCTCCCGTTTCGAGCCGCCGGCCTGGCCGTCGGACGAGCCGGTGCTGCGCGCCATCGCCATGCCCTGCGACACCAACCCGGAAGGCGACATCTTCGGCGGCTGGCTGATCTCGCAGATGGACCTGGCCGCCGCCACCATCGCCTTCGGCCGGGCGCGGGGCCGCTGCGCCACGGTGGCGATCAACGGCATGAGCTTTCTAAGCCCCGTCTTCGTGGGCGACGAGGTCAGCCTGTTCGCTCGCCCGGTCTATACGGGCCGCACGTCCATCAAGGTCTTCGTCGAGGCCTGGCGGCGGCGGCGCGACCAGAAGGCGGCCTACAAGGTGACCGAGGGCACCTTCGCCTTCGTGGCCATAGACGAGAACCGCCGCCCCCGCGCCCTGCCGCCGGAGGAGGACTGAAAGGGAGCGGGTGCGTCGCCGAGCCGCGGCTCCGCCGCTTCTCAGCATGACGAAGGTGGTGGATGGCGCAACCCTCGTCATGCTGGGAAGGCTGCAGAGCATCCTGTCTCGCGGCCCGCAGCCCTATGCGGGAAGCCCCGCCTGAAGCTTGGCGCGCTCGTAGATCGACTTGCAGGCGGTATCCTGCTTGCCGAAGGTGCGGCCCACGTCCTTCCAGGTGGCGCCGCCGTCGCGCAGCGCGATGAGGCGGATCACCTCCTCAGGCGTCAGCCGCCGCACCGCGCGGCGATAGCTCGGGACCATGGATTTCCCCTTCTCGCCGGTTCAGCGCGCCGGCGTGACGGGCGTGCGCGCCTGGAAGAGGGCGAAGAAGCCGTCCACCATGGCGCTGGCGAAGATGCCGAGCGCCGGCCCCGCGATCGCGCCGCCGATCCGCGCGGCATCGGCGAAGACGGAAATGCGCGAAAGAATGGC
>CAXTUT010000210.1:0-4339 GCA_964247465.1 uncultured Caulobacteraceae bacterium
CTGGTGCGCAGGACGGCCGCGGCCGCGATTGCGGTCCGAGGCGCTGGCGTCCACCGGCTCCGGCTTGTCGCCGCCGGCCAGACGCGTGGCCTTGGCCATCATGTGCAGCGCACTGTCGCGCCGGCGATCCTCGGTCGGGATGGTCTGGCGGGTAAGCTTCTGGATGTCCTTCAGCAGGGGACGCTCGTCGTCGGCGCACAGGCTGATGGCTTGGCCTGTCGCTCCGGCGCGCGCCGTGCGGCCGATGCGGTGGACGTAGGACTCCGGCACGTTGGGCAGCTCGAAGTTGATCACGTGACTGACCATGTCGATGTCGATGCCGCGCGCGGCGATGTCGGTGGCCACCAACGCCCGGCAGTTCCCGGCCTTGAAGGCGGCGAGCGCCTTCTCGCGCTGGCCCTGCGACTTGTCGCCGTGGATAGCCTGGGCAGGGACGCCGCAGGCCTCCAGGTGTTTGGCGACCCGGTCGGCGCCGCGCTTTGTGCGGGTGAAGACGATGGTGCGCGACAGCTTGGCGTCGGCGAACAGCTCGGCCAGCATCTCGCGCTTCATGTCGGCCTCCACGAAGATCAGCCGCTGGTCCACCCGCTCGTGCGTGGGCGCGTGCGGGGTGACCGAGACGCGGTGGGGGTCGTTCAGCAGCTCGGACGCCAGCTTGCCGATCTCGCCCGGCATGGTGGCGGAAAAGAACAGGTTGGTGCGGGTCTTCGGCAGGGTCGCGACGATGCGCCGGATCGGCTGCAGGAAGCCGAGGTCGAGCATCTGGTCGGCCTCGTCCAGCACGAAGATCTCGGTCTCACCGAGGTTGGCGGTCTTCTCGCCCATGTGGTCGATCAGGCGGCCGGGCGTGGCGACCAGAATGTCGACGCCGGCGGCCAGCGCCTTCATCTGCGGCCCGTACTTTACGCCGCCGAAGATGGTGGCGACGGTGAAGTTCAGGTGCTTGCCGTAGGTGCGGAAGCTCTCGGCGATCTGGCTGGCCAGCTCGCGGGTCGGCGACAGCACCAGCACTCTGGCGCCCCGGCGCGGAGCGGGCTTTCGGGTGGCGTCGAGCCTGTGCAGGATCGGCAAGGCGAAGGCGGCGGTCTTGCCGGTGCCGGTCTGGGCGATGCCCAGCAGGTCGCGGCCGGCCATGACGGCGGGGATGGCCTGGGCCTGGATGGGGGTGGGCGTCTCGTAGCCTTCGGTCTTCAGCGCCTTGAGCAGCGCGGGGTTGAGGCCGAGGTCGGTGAACTGGGTCATGGATGTCTCGTACAGGCGCGCATCCGGCGGCCGAACGCATCGGTCGCGCCTGAGGCGGCGGATCGGGGGGATCGCCCCGCGTGCCTGGGCGAACTATGCGGGAGTCTCAGGGCGCTCAACAGGCGGACTGGGGTAACCCCCGATCCCCACGCGGCTGGAGCGCCATCGCGCAACGGCTATGACCGATGCGTGAGCCCACATCGACGCTTCAGCGTCAAAAGTCAAGCACTTCGCTGCTCGCCTTGCCGGCGCGTACCATATCCGGTACGAATGAAGCCCTGTCGAGGAGCATCGCCGTGGACGTTCTCACCTATTCCGAGACCCGCGCCAACCTGAAGGCCGTCATGGACCGCGTGGTGGACGACCACGTGCCCGTGGTGGTCGCCCGTCGCCGCACCCGCTCGGTTGTCATGGTGTCGCTGGAGGACTGGAACGCCATGGAAGCCACCATGCACCTCCTCTCCACCCCGGCGAACGCCAAGGCCCTGCGGGAGTCGATCGCCGAACTAGAGGCGGGCGGCGGCGAGGAGCACGAGCTGATCGACCCGTGAACCTCATCTTCTCGGGACGGGCGTGGGACCACTACCTTTTCTGGCAAAGTGAAGACGCCAAAGTCGCCGTCAAGATAAACGGCCTGATCCAGGAATGCCGGCGCGACCCGTTCAGGGGCTCAGGCCAGCCGGAGCCGTTAAGGTTTGAGCTGAAAGGCTGGTGGTCGCGCCGCATCACCCAGGAGCACCGCCTGGTCTACCGCGTCACCGGCTCAGGTGAAGAGCAGCGGCTGGAGATCGCCCAATGCCGGTTCCACTATTGACGCGCGGGAAAGCGGAAGGTCCGGTCTCCAGCGGAGGATGAATGTTACAGAAGGGTGGTTAGCTACCGTTCGCCTTGTCCAAGACGCGTTGACATTTAGAGCGATAGCCGAAAGCTATAGCGCAGGAGGCACTCATGAAAACTGCGCCCAAGATCGCGGCCCTGATTGCGCTGATCAGTTTTTCACGAGTGACGGGCGTGAGTGCCCAAGCCACTGAGGGAGATGCGGCATCCGTTCGCGCACAAATTGAGTCAAATGATCACGCTGTGGGTCGCGCAATCGGCATGCATGACTTCGCCGCCCTTGAGAAGCTCTGGGCGCCCGAAATGCTTGTCAACAGCCCTGGGAATGTCATCCTCACGAGAGCGCAAGTCTTCCAATCAATTCGTGACGACAAGCTCGCATATTCGAGTGCAAAGACGGCAACGGACGCCTTTTCCTTCTCGGGCGATGTCGCCGTGGAAATGGGACATGAGAACATCGTCATGTCCAATGGCCCGATGGCGGGCAAACCGCTTATTCGCCGCTACACCGACGTTTGGCAGAAGCACGGAGGTGCGTGGGTGCAGATCGCGCGCCAAGCTACTTACGTTGGCATCGACGGCGGCGCTGTTTACGGCCATCCCGATCCTGCTTTGAAGCAGTAAGACACCACCAAGGATTGTCTTAGTTGGGTCGAAAGTCACCCGTCGGACGGTCCGCCTTCAGGCGGGACGCCCTCACACCGTCAGCGCCCCGTCCGTGGCCCGGACCAGAGCGCTGATCGTGCCGGGTTCGGTGGAGGCGTGGCCGGCGTCCCAGACCAGTTCGAAGCGGGCTTCCGGCCAGGCGGTCTTCAGCTTCCAGGCCGATTCCAGCGGCGTCACCACGTCGAACCGGCCCTGCACGATCCAGGTCGGGATGTGACGGATGCGGTCGACCTGGTCGAGCAGCCAGCCGTCGTGGGCGAAGAAGCCGGCATTGCGGAAATAGTGGCATTCGATGCACGCGAAGGCGACGGCGAAAGCGCTCTCGTTGAACTTGGCGGGGCGTGCTTCGGGCCCTCGGATGGAGATGGTGTCGCCTTCCCAGCGGCTCCAGGCGGCGGCGGCCTCTACCTGCACCGCCGGGTCCTCGTGGGTCAGGCGGCGGTGATAGGCGGCCATCAAGTCGCCGCGCTCGGCCTCGGGGATGGGGGCCAGGAAGCGCTCCCAGGCGTCGGGGAACAGCATGGAGGCGCCGTCCTGGTAGAACCAATGCAGCTCGCGCCGGGTGAGCAGAAAGACGCCGCGCAGGATCAGGGACGACACCCGCTCGGGATGGGTGGCGGCGTAGGCCAGCGCCAGGGTGGAGCCCCACGAGCCGCCGAACACCGTCCAGGCGCCCACGCCCGCGCGCTCGCGCAGCCGTTCTATGTCGGCGATCAGGTCCCAGGTGGTGTTGTCGTCCAGCTCCGCGTTCGGCCGCGAGCGCCCGCAGCCGCGCTGGTCGAACAGAGTCATGCGCCAGCGCGCCGGATCGAAGAAGCGGCGCATGGTCGGGTTGATCGCACCCCCCGGGCCGCCGTGCAGCACCACGCACGGGCGTCCGTCGCGCGCACCGCAGGTCTCGTAGTAGACTTGATGCGCGCCGCCGGTCTCGATCCAGCCTGACTCGAAGGGCTCGCTCTCCGGATACAGGGAGCGGCGTCCGGCGTTGCCTGACGGTCCGGTCTGGGTGTCGACGGTGCTCATGGGGCCGCCCTTCATGACCCCGCGCTTAGCGCCTCGCGGGCGGGAGGGCCAGGGGCGCCGCGCTCCGCGCGCCGCCGCGCTTGACCCGCCTGGACTTGGGGACCAATGTCGGGCCGTTCACCGGAGGGCCGCGTCGCAGCGGCTGAGAGGCGGGTAGCCCCGCGATCCGCCGAACCTGATCCGGGTCATGCCGGCGAAGGGAGGGAACAGGGACGTTCCGACGCCCGTGATCCGTCCTTTCCCGCACGTCCGGGTCGGTTGCTGACGTCCTGCGCCGCCTCGGCCTTGGACAGGCTTGCAGACGAGGCGATTGCAAAGGTTAGCGCGCTGGCGAACTTGGCCCTGTAGGCCCGTCTGGCGCCTCCCTCACGATCCGCCTCATCTGAGAGCCTGTTCAAAAACGAGGCGGCGGCGCCATGAACGAGGCCGCCCATGAACGCCCCCACCCCTCGCATCCTCCCCGCCGGCCGGATCGACACCGGCGAGATCGGCGGCTCGCAGAAGGTCTACCAGGCGGGCGTGCTGCACCCCGACATCCGCGTGCCCTTCCGCGAGGTGAAGGTGCACCCGA
>CAXTUT010000211.1:0-4321 GCA_964247465.1 uncultured Caulobacteraceae bacterium
GCGCCCAGCTTCGAGCTGCTGTTCAACGGCGCTCGAGGTCCGGGCGAGGCGGAGGTGGCCTCAAATCCGCGCGCCCGCTCCGCCAAGCTGCGGGCGGCGGCGCGCACCGCGGCGCCGGTGTGGGCGGCGAGCCCCGGAGGAGGAGCCTGATGGCTTTCGCCCTGCTGTTCGAGCGGCGGTTCCGCGGCTTCCGCATCATCGAGGTCGTCGCCTTCTCGTGCCTGATCGTGCTGGTCTTCGGCGTCTATTTCTCCAAGGCGCACGCGGGCCACGAGACCGCGGAGATCACCGACGTGGACCAGCAGATCACCGACACCCAGCGGCGGGTGCGCCTGCTCGACGCCGAACTCGCCCACCTGGAGGCGCCGGCGCGCATCGAGGCGCTGTCCCAGCAGTACCTCGGCCTCGCTCCCATCTCCGCCAAGCATGAGACGCCGGATACCGGGCTGATGGAGATCGCCCGCCAGGCCGCCGCGCCGCCTGCAGCCAAGGCCCCAGCGACCAAGACCCCGACGACCACGGTCCCGGTCAAGCCGACGCCTTCCACCGCCGTCGCCAAACCCGCGGAGGCGCCCCAGTGAGCCCGATCGACTCCGCCGACTATCCGCACCACTACCGCGAGCCCTACGGCCCGGCCCAGCTCTGGCGCGGGTTCGTGGAGCTGGTGTGGAGCGTGGAGCGGGCGTTCGAGCGCTCCAAGGCGTCCGGGCGGGCGGTGGATGACACGCGGCTGCGCATCTTCTTCGTGCTGTCGATCTTCTCGCTGGCCTTTGTGACGCTGGGACTGCGCGCCACCCGCGCCGCCTTGTTCGCGCCGATGGGCGAGGCGGGCGGCGAGGCAGCGCCGATCCTCGCCGGCGCGCGCGCAGACCTGACCGACCGCAACGGCCAGCTGCTGGCGGTCGACCTGACCCACTACGGCCTCTATCTCGACCCGCGCGAGATCTGGGACAACGACGAAATCCGCCGCCGTCTACCGGCGGCCTTCCCCAAGCTGTCGCGCGAGCGGCTCGAGAAGGCGCTGGCGAGCGGGCGGCGCGAATACCTCGCCGGCGGCCTGACGCCCCAGGAGATGAAGGCCGTCCACGACATGGGCCTGCCCGGCGTCAGCTTCGAGGAGGAGCCCCGCCGCGTCTATCCTCTCGGCCCGACCGCGGAACACCTGATCGGCTTCTCCGACGCCGGCGGGCGCGGTATCGCCGGCGCGGAAAAGGCGCTGGACAGCGACCTGCACGCCGCCGCCGGCTCAAGCCAGCCGGTGCAGCTCGCCATGGACCTGCGCGTCCAGGCCGCGCTGCAGGACGAGCTGCAGAAGGCGCAAGCCAAGTTCGGCACGCTCACGGCCCAGGGCATGGTGGTCAACGTCCACACCGGCGAGATCCTGGCCATGGCCAGCGTCCCCGACTTCGACCCCAATGCGCCGGGCCACTCCCCCATACCCAACCTGACCAACCACGAAGCCGCCTCGGTCTACGAGCTGGGCTCGGTGTTCAAGGCGTTCACCCTGGCCATGGCGCTCGATACCGGCGTCGCGACCTTCGACACGACCTTCGACGTGCATGAGCCGATCATGCTCGGCGGCCATCTCGTGCATGACCACGCCAAAGGCGATAGCACCCTGCCGCTCTGGCAGGTGTTCACCCATTCCTCCAACATCGGCGCGGCCAAGATCGCGCTGATGGCGGGTCCAGACCGGATGCAGGCCTACTTCCGCCGCTACGGCCTGTTCAAGGCGGCGCCCAGCGAGCTGCTGGAATCCGCGCGGCCCATCCTGCCGCGCCAGTTCAGCGACCAGACCCTGGCGCAGATCGCCTTCGGCCAGGGCATCTCGGTCAGCCCCCTAGCGCTCGCGACCGGCTATACCGCCCTGATGAACGGCGGGATTTATCGTCCCCTGACAATCCGGAAGGTCGGCCCTAGCCAGCTGTCGCCCGGTCAGAGGGTGATCTCGGAGCAGACCTCCTATCAGATGCTCCAGCTCATGCGGCTGAACGTGCACACCAGCGACACCAAGGCGTCGGGCCACCACGCCGACGAGTTAGGACTTAGAGTAGGCGGCAAGACCGGGTCGGCGCAAAAGCCGGAAAACGGCCACTACGGCAAGAACAACGTCTCCTCCTTCGTGGCGATATTCCCGACCGACGGGCCCATCAACGCCGATCGGTATCTGGTGGTCGTCACCCTCGACAGCCCGCATGCCACCCCTGACACCTACGGCTTCATCACCGCGGGCTTCAACGCGGCGCCGACCGCAGGCGCGGTGATCGACCGCATCGCACCCTTTGTGGGCGTCCAGCGCGTTCTCAGCACCGACGCGCCCCTGTCCGACCCGACGCCAGGATCGATGAGCGCCAAGCCGACGGACCTGCCGGAATGAGCCAGCGCCTCTCCGCCCTGGTCGCGCGCGACCTGCCCGCCGACGCCGATCCGGTGATCGAGGGGATCACCGCCGACAGCCGCGCCGTGCGGCCAGGCTTTCTGTTCGCCGCTCTACCCGGTTCCACCAGCGACGGGCGCGCCTTCATCCCGCAGGCCCTGGCGGCGGGCGCGGCCGCGGTGCTGGCGCCTCAGGACACCCCCGACGTGGGCGCGCCGACCGTGCGCGCCTGCGACGCCCGCCGCGTCTACGCCCTGGCCGCACGCAGGCTGCAGCCTGCGGAGCCCGCGACCGTGGTCGCGGTCACGGGCACCAACGGCAAGACCTCGGTCGCCACCTTCTGCCGCCAGATCTTCGCGGAGCTCGGCCGCCACGCCGCCAGCATGGGGACGCTGGGCGTCCAGACGCAGGACGGCGCGGCGGAGCACGCCCTGACCCCACCCGGCCTGACCACGCCTGACGCCGCCGAGGTCGCGCGTCTGGCCGCCGAGCTGGCGCAGCGCGGCGTCAGCCACCTGGCGCTGGAGGCCTCCTCCCACGGCCTGGACCAGCGCCGGCTGGATGGGCTTACGATCGCCGCGGCCGGCTTCACCAACCTCAGCCAGGACCACCTGGACTACCACGGCGACATGGCGACCTATCGCGCCACCAAGCTGCGGCTGTTCGAGAGCCTGGTCCGGCGGGGCGGCCACGCCGTGCTGAACGCCGACGCCGCAGACTTCCCCGCCTTCGCCGCCGCCGCCGTGGTGCATGGGCTCGGCGTCATGTCGGTCGGCGAGACCGGCTCGGCCATCCGGCTGGAGGGCCGCCGGCCCGAACCCCACGGCCAGCGCCTGTGCGGCCGCGTGCTCGGCCGTCCCTTCGACATCCGCCTGCCGCTGGCGGGGGCCTTCCAGGCCTCCAACGCCCTGGTCGCGGCGGGCCTGTGCATCGCCGCGGGCGAGCCGCCGGAGGCGGTGATGGTGGCGCTGGAGAGCCTGCAGGGAGCGCCTGGCCGGCTGCAGCGGGTGGGCTCCGGACGGAACGGCGGCGAGGCCTATGTCGACTACGCCCACACGCCCGACGGCCTGCACACGGTGCTGGAGGCGCTGCGGCCGCACGTGGCGCGCCGCCTGATCGTGGTGTTCGGCGCGGGCGGCGACCGGGACCGGGCCAAGCGCCCGCTGATGGGCCGCGCGGCGCACGCGCTCGCCGACGTGGCCATCGTCACCGACGACAATCCCCGCTCCGAGGACCCGGTCGTCATCCGCGCCGCCGTGCTGGCCGGCTGCCCCGGCGCGCTGGAGGTCGGCGACCGTAGAGCCGCCATCCGCGCCGCGGTGGCTCAGCTGACGCAGGGCGACGTGCTGGTGGTCGCAGGCAAGGGCCACGAGCAGGGCCAGACCGTCGCCGGCTTGGTCCATCCCTTCGACGACGTCGCCGAGACGCGAGCCGCGCTGCAGGCCGTCCATGTCTGAGCCGCTCTGGACTTCCACTGAGATCGCCGCGGCGACCGGCGGCGAGGCGCTCGGACCGGCGTTCGCCGTATCCGGCCTGTCGATCGACACGCGCACGCTCCAGCCCGGCGACCTCTTCGTGGCGCTGACCGCGGAGCGCGACGGCCACGCCTACCTGCCCCAGGCGCTGGCGGCTGGAGCGGCGGGCGCGTTGGTGTCCGCTCCTCCCCGGCGCAGCGGGGGAGGAGAAGAAACACTACCGTTCGTTAGGGTTAACGAAACTCCAGCCGCGCTGGAGCGCCTGGCCGCCGCCGCCCGCGACCGCTCGCCCGCCCGGCGCTGTGCGGTGACCGGCTCGGTCGGCAAGACCAGCGTCACCCAGGCCATCGCCGCCTCGCTGAAACTGGCGGGGCCGAGCCACAGCTCAGTCCTCAGCTACAACAACCACATCGGGGTGCCGCTCACCCTCGCCCGCATGCCGAAGGCGGCGCGCTTCCTCGTCTCCGAG
>CAXTUT010000212.1:0-4306 GCA_964247465.1 uncultured Caulobacteraceae bacterium
GCCCTCCCGCCCATCATTTCGTCGCTGTGAACGCCATCCGGATCGGCCCGGACGGTGCGCTCTGGCTGGTCGACAGCGGCAGTCCGGGCATCGACAAGCCCGCGACGCCCGGGGGCGCCCGCCTGATCCGCATCGATCTCGCCTCAGATCGCGTGACACGCATCTACGATCTGGCCGAGGCGGTGACGCCGCGCAGCTTCATCGACGACGTGCGGTTCAACGGGGAGCACGCCTATCTGACCGACGCGCGTCTGCCGGGCCTGATCGTGTTGAACCTGACGACAGGCCGCGCAAGGCGGGTCCTGGACGCCGACGCCAGCACGACGGCGCGGAACCCCATCCGGGCGGAAGGCCGCGAGTTGAGGGATGCGCAGGGACGTCCTGT
Organism: uncultured Caulobacteraceae bacterium; assembly: GCA_964247465.1. Lineage (GTDB taxonomy): Bacteria > Pseudomonadota > Alphaproteobacteria > Caulobacterales > Caulobacteraceae > CAHJWH01. The sequence continues at coordinate 386 of CAXTUT010000212.1, forward strand.
GTTCGTCCATGCCGATCAGCTGGAGGTGTCTCCGGACGGACGATGGCTCTACTTCCAGCCTTGCGACGGCGGACTTTCCCGGGTCGAGACCCGTCTGCTGGACGATCCCACGGTGCAGGTGGGCGCGCTTGCCCGCAGCGTGCAGCGCTTCGCCCAGACGCCGACCACCGGCGGGACGGCGATCGGCGCGGACGGCACGATCTATCTCAGCGACACCGACAGGTCGCGTATCCTCACCATCAGCCCAGAGGGAAAGATCGCGACGCTGATCTCCGATCCCCGGCTCGCCTGGCCTGACGCCATGTGGATCAACGACAGCGGCGAGCTGCTCATCCCCGCCTCCCAACTGGACCGCACCTCCGGGATGAACGGCGGCGAAGACGCGGTCCGCCCGCCTGTGGTCGTCTACGCCCTGCCGATCGGCGCCAAAGCCGTGAGGAGATGACGACCCGAATTCGACGCCCAGGCGCGAATGATTATCATTGACATGAAGGCCTTTGCGGCACAAATTTCAATCGTCAGCAGGGCTGGCCGTAAGCGTTTACGTCAACCAACGCGCACGATCGAACGGGCTTGTCCCTCGGTCTGCGCGGCTGTGTCCGGCAGATCGAGGCCTGAGCCTCGAAAGGACACAGATGAATATCCCGAACCCCTTCCAGCATTCGGTCTCAGGACCGCGGGTCGAGCGGGTCCGCCACGACCTCAAGCGTCGCTCGCTCCAGGTGGAGAGCGTCACGCGCCTTACCCCCGGCATGCTGCGCATCGCCTTTTCCGGGGAGGACCTGGCCGACTTCACCAGCCTGGCGTTCGACGATCACGTGAAGATCTTTGCGCCGGCGACCGATGGAAAGCTCGAGGCGCGTGACTATACGCCTCGACGCTTCGACCCGCAGACGCGCACCCTCCTCATCGATTTCGCCGTCCATGAGGGAGGGCCTGCAACGCATTGGGCGCTGGGCGCCCTTCCGGGAGACGTGCTGGACGTCGGGGGGCCCAGGGGATCCAAGGTCATCGCTGCGGATCAGGTCCGGCGCTGGCTGCTGATCGGAGACGAGACAGCCCTTCCAGCCATCGGCCGCCACGTCGAGGAAAGCGGACCTCGCGACGTGATCACGAGCGTCGTCGCCGTCGCCAGCTCAGAGGAGCGCCAAGACTTCAAAACTGAGGCGCAGCTTACCGCGCTCTGGACCCACCGGTCGCCGTCGACCGCCAACGATCCGAGCGCGCTGCTCGCCGTTGTCAGAACGCTGAGGCTGCAGCCGGACACCTTTGTCTGGATCGCTGGCGAAGCCAACGTGGCGAAGACGCTACGTAGCCACTTCATCGACGAGCGGCGCCATCCGGCCGGCTGGACGAAGGCCGCCGGCTACTGGGTCATGGGACGGCCAGACGCACACGAGGACCTTTAGTCCTCGCGACGCCGACAAGACTCCCAGCCGAGGCGTTCGCCAGACAGACACCGCCACCGGCGATGTTGCGGAGCCGACCGCCGTAGACGATCGGCAGGCGATGGAAGGTCCGAAGTCAAACCGCCGGTCGCAAGGCTGAAGGCGGCGGCGAAGCGCAGGCCCTGCAGCCCTTCGTCGCCCATCAGTGTCATGTCGGGATGGAAGTCTGCCACGGCTACATCGGTCGGGGACGTAACGCACCCCGATTAATCTAGCAGGCGTAACTGATTGAACGCCAAGTCGAGGCACGTGGATAGTTGAGCTTTAGTGTCGTCGAACCAGGTTGCAAGCGCATAGACGAAAACTGCACCGCCTATGCGCGAGGCGAGCTCCGCCTCTTTGGGCTCGAATCCCCTTCGTTCGAGCCCTGCGGCCATGGCCTGCATCAGAACCGCATGCTTGGTCGCTTCCCGCTCCCGTAAGGCGGGTGTGGCGGAGATGACGGCCTGGCGAGAAGCCGAGAACAGGTCGCTTTGCGTCGAAGCCACTTCGCCGAGCGCGTGTTGCAAGACGGCCATGAGACCGAGCCCAGGCGGTGCGGCGGCGATGGATCGGACCAGCAGCGCCTCCAGCCGCTCCGAACCCTCGAACAGGATGTCGCGCTTGTCAGCGAAGTGGCGGAAGTAGGTCCGCTCGGTCACGTCGGCGCGCGCCGCGATCTGGGCCGCGGTCGTCTGTTCGTAGCCGTTCTCCTCGAACAGCTCCATCGCCGCCTCCTGCAGCCGGCGATGCACCTTGGCGCGGTCTCTAGGCACGGCCCTAATTCATATCGTCAGTGACAGACTTTACCGTGTCGTCCGTTCCTGACATAGCGACGGCTCGTTGCGCGGGGGAGTTAGCATGAAGCGCATCCAATACCACCGCTATGGCGGACCCGAGGAATTGCGCCTGGAAGACGTCGAGCGTCCCTCGCCAGCAAAGGGCGAGGTGCTCGTGCGGGTCGTCGCCGCGTCGGCCAATCCCATGGACTGGGGCTTCCGCAAGGGTGACGCGAAGCTGTTCACCGGATCGCGTTTCCCGCGGGGGCTCGGCCACGACTTTGCCGGGATCGTCGAAGCCGTGGGCGCCGGCGTGGACGCATTCAGCGCCGAGAACGAGGTGCTCGGTGCGACCGACCCGCGGCAGGCCGGCGCCTTCGCCGAGGCCATCGTGGTCAAGCAAGGGAAGCTCTTCCGCAAGCCAACCGGCCTCTCGTTCGAGCAGGCCGCAGCGCTGACCATCACCGGCATGACAGCCTACACGGCGCTGATCGGGAAGGCGAAGCTGCGGGCCGGCCAGTCGGTGTTCATCACCGGTTGCCTCGGCGGCGTGGGGCGGGCCGGCGTGCAGATCGCGCTTGGTCGCGAGGCCTGGGTGGCCGGCAGCTGCAGCGCGACGGGGCGACAGGAGGCGCTCGCCCTCGGCGTCGAGGACCCCGTCGATTACCGGACCTTCGACCCGGCGGCGTTCCGCGCCCGCTTCGACGTCGTGTTCGACGCCGCCGGCGCGCTTTCGCCGGGCCAGTGCAACATCATGCTGAAGCGCGGCGGGGTGGCGCTGCACGTCACCAAGCCCTTGTCCAACATGGTCCGCTTCCTGTTCTCCCGGCGCCACCACGCGATCATTGCGGGTCAGTCTCCAGACGCGATGGCGGAGCTGATCGCAGCGGCCGAGGCGGGCCGGCTGCGCGCGGCGATCGGCCGCAAGGTGTCCCTGGCCGACGCCATCCCGGCGCTCGTCGAGCTCGAGGTCGACCACCAGCCGAAGGGCAAGCTGCTAATCGAGCCCGCCGGAGAAACCGCCTGGTGACGGCCGACCAGAACGCCGGCCGGGGAGGCGGCCAATCGGGCGACGGCGAGCGCCGCTCCGGCGGCGACCAAGCGCGCGCTCGGGAGAGGCAAGGCGACGGCGGCGCGGAGGGTGCGTCGTCCGACGACGGCCAGCCGGCCGAGAGCGGCGGCGAGGATAAGCCCTCGCCGTTGGCCAATCCCAAGGTGCGGATCGCGCTGATCGTCGGTGCAGTGCTGGCGGCGGCGCTCCTCGTTTACGGGTTCGTCCACTACCGCAGCTATGGACGCTTCCAGCAGTCGACCAACGACGCCTACCTCGACGCCGACCAGATCAACGTCTGCACCCGCATCGCCGGCTACGTCGAGCAGGTGCCCGTCTCCGACAATCAGGTCGTCAAGGCAGGCGCGCTGCTGGTCGTGATCGACCAACGGAATGCCGACGCCACCGCGGCGCAGGCCGGCGCGCGGATCGCGCAGGCGCAGGCGAGCGTCGCACAGGCACGTGCGACGCGCGTCCAGCAGTTCGACGCCATCCGTCAAGCGCTCGCCCAGGCGGCGCAGGACCGCGCACAACTGGAACGGGCGGAGGCGACCGATCGCTTCAACGCTGGCCAGGTGGCCCGCTACGCGCCGCTGAGCGCCGCCGGGGCCGAGACCGACGAGCGGCTCGCCCAGAACCGTAGGGATCGCGAACAGTCGCGCAC
>CAXTUT010000213.1:0-4187 GCA_964247465.1 uncultured Caulobacteraceae bacterium
CGCTTGGCGGCGGCCAGGCGGCCCTCGGCCTCGCGGTGCGCCCCGTCCGGCCCGAGCAGGGAGATCAGGGTGGAGCGTCCAAGGCTCGCTTCGGCGCAGGTCTCGCGAGCGTCCAGGACGTCGTCGCGCGCCTGAAAGGCCAGGCCCAGCTCGCCGGCGAACCGCTCGAGGGCCTCGGCCTCCACGCCGCTGGCCTTCCCGATCCGGCCGCCGAGGCTGACCGCGGCGATGAACAGCGCGCCGGTCTTCAGGTGATGCGCCTGGCGAAGCCCGGTCAGGTCCGATGACGGCTCATGCAGGTCGAGCTCCTGGCCAGCCGCGAGGCCGTCGAGCCCCACGGCCTGAGCGAGCGCCTGGACGAGGTCCAACCGCACCGCGACAGGAGCGGGTGCGCGGCTCAGCACGGCATAGGCTTGGTTGAGCAGCGCTACGCCGGCGAGCACCGCCACGTCCTGGCCGAAGCGCACATGGGTGGCCGGCTGCCCGCGGCGGACAGGAGCATCGTCCATGCACGGCAGGTCGTCCAACACCAGGGAGGCGGCGTGGACCATCTCCAAGGCGCAGGCGGCGTCCATCGCGTCGGCCTCGGCCGCGCCGAGCTGGGTGGCGGTGAGCAGCAGCAGCAGGGGACGCACGCGCTTGCCCGGCGTCGACAGGGCGTGGTGCATGGCCGCCGGAAGACGTCGGCCGCCTTCAGGCACGAGGGTATGGAGCCGCGTTTCCACCCGCGTCCTCATCGCGGCCAGCCTGGAGATCTCGTCCGCCACCGTATCCAAGCCGCCTCCCTTCCGCACATCGGGCGAGATCCGACCATAGCACCGGTTTGCTGTACGGGTTTAGCTTACGGCGGCCATAAGCCGAAAACAGCATAAGGCGACGCCGTGATCCGACCTGCTAAAGCTATCAATCCGGCAACATAAGTTGCCGGCGGCCAGACGATCAGGCGGCGAACTTGCGGGTACGGTCCTCCGCCTCGGCCTCGAAGATGAGCTTGAGGTTGTCGGCGGGAAAGCGGCCGTTGAAGTGGGCGCGCTGCTTGGCCTGCTGCAGGCGCTGGAAGGCGCGGCGCTGAGCCTCGGTCAACGACGCCAGGGCGGCCCTGTGTTCCTGCTCGATATGGTCGGCGGTGATGGTCATCCGGTTAAACCTCGTGACGAAGCTTGGTTTTCTTGAGACGTCAAATCCAAGCGAACGGCTCTGTCAGCGTATCCTCTCGCACAGGCGTCAGCAGTTGGTAAACGCGGCCATGCATCGCAAGAGATGCGGCGTCAGGCCGCTCTAGACTGGATGACCGTGGGCGCGCGCTCAGGACACAGCTCGCGCCCGGGCGAGAGGCCCAGACGCCGTCAGCATACCGCGCCGAAGCACCAGGCCAGGACCGACTTCTGCACGTGGATGCGGTTCTCCGCCTCCTCGAACACGCGCGAGCGCGGCCCGTCGATGACGGCGTCGGCGACCTCCTCGCCGCGGTGGGCGGGCAGGCAGTGCAGGAAGATGGCGTCGGGGTGCGCCTGGGCCATCAGCGCCTCGTCCACCTGGAACGGCTCGAACGCGCTCAGCCGGGCGTCGTGATCGATGTCGCCCATGGACACCCAGGTGTCGGTCAGCACGCAGTCCGCGCCCGCCACGGCCTCGCGCGGGTCGTGGACGATCTCCACACGACCCGCGGTGCCGGCGCGCGCCAGGTCATGCAGGTCGGGGTGATAATCGGCCGGGCAGGCGATGCGCAGCCGCCCGCCGAGCCGGCCCACCGCGTGGATCAGGCTGGCGCACATGTTGTTGCCGTCGCCGACCCACGCCAGAGTGCGCTCTGCGATCGGCCCGCGGTGCTCCTCCAGCGTCAGCACGTCGGCTAGCGCCTGGCAGGGATGGCTGCGGTTGGTCAGCCCGTTGATCACCGGCACGCCGGACGCCTGGGCGAAGCGCTCCACCTCGTCGTGGCTGCGCGCGCGGATCATCACCGCGTCCACCATGCGCGAGAGCACCCGCGCGGTGTCCTCCACCGGCTCGCCGCGGCCGAGCTGCATGTCCGAGGCGTTGGCGATGATGGTCGCGCCCCCGAGCTGGCGCATGGCCGCGTCGAAGGAGAAGCGGGTGCGGGTGGAGTTCTTCTCGAACACCATGGCCAGCGTTCGCCCGACTCCTGGCGCGTCGGCGTCCACCCGCCCCTGGGTCCAGCCCGTGCGCGCGGCCTTGCGCGCTTTCGCGTCGTCCAGGATGGCGCGCAGCGTCGAGGCGTCCAGCCTCCACAGGTCCAGGAAGTGGCGGGGCGGCTGGGTCATGGGTTCAAAGCTCCATGCATCCGCTTATCCCGGCGACGGCCGGGATCCAGATCATAAGGCGCTTCCATCGAGCGAAGGCCCCGTATTGAGCGTGGATCATCGGTTGAGCTCGCGCCTTGCGGTCTGGGTCCAGGCCTTCACCGGGATGAGCGGCCGTTAAGCGAGAACGGGTTCGGCCTTCAGCGACGCGTGGGCGGCTTCGCACGCGGCCTCCAGCTTGCCCATCGCCTCGCGCGCCTCCGCCTGGGTGATCACCAGCGGCGGCAGCAGCCGCACGCAGTTGTCGCCGCCCCCCGCCACCAGCAGCCGCGCGTCGCGCGCCAGCTGCATGAAGGCGCGGTTGTTGGTGGCGAGCTTGACCCCGATCAGCAGGCCCCGCCCGCGCACGTCCACGATCACGTCCGGAAAGCGATCCTTCAGACCCTCCAGCTGCTGGGTGAAGTAGCCGGCGACCTGGCGCACGTTGTCCAGCAGCGCCTCGCTGCGCAGCTCCTCCAGCGCGGCGAGGCCCACCGCCATGGCCAGCGGGTTGCCGCCGTAGGTGGAGCCGTGGGCGCCCACCGTCATGCCCTTGGCGGCCGTCGCCGTCGCCAGGCAGGCGCCCACCGGAAAGCCGCCGCCCAGCGCCTTGGCGAGCGCCATGATGTCGGGCTCTGCGCCCGACCATTCGTAGGCGAACAGCTTGCCGGTGCGGCCCAGCCCGCACTGCACCTCGTCATAGATCAGGAGCACGCCGTACTCGTCGCACAGCGCGCGCAGACCGCGCAGGCACACGTCCGGCACGGCGCGCGCGCCGCCCTCGCCCTGCACGGGCTCGATGATCACCGCTGCGGTGGTAGGGCGTGCGACCGCTTCCTTGAGCGCATCGTGGTCGCCGAAGCGGAGGTGGACGTATCCGGGCAGGTGCGGGCCGAAGCCGTCGACATAGGCCGAGTTCCCGGCCGCGTTGATGGCGGCGTAGGTGCGGCCGTGGAAGGAGCCGTCGAAGCCGATGACGTCGATCCGCTCCGGCTCGCCGTTTGCGGAGTGGTACTTGCGCGCCGTCTTCAGCGCGCACTCCACGGCTTCAGAGCCGGAGTTGGTGAAGAAGCAGACGTCGGCGAAACTCGCGTCGGTCAGCGCCGTGGCGAGCGCCTCCTGCCCAGGGATGCGGAAGATGTTGGAGGTGTGCCAGAGCTTGTCGGCCTGGTCTTTTACCGCGGCCACCAGCTTGGGATGCGCGTGGCCGAGCGCGGTCACCGCGATCCCGGCCAGACAGTCCAGATACGCCTCGCCCTCGGCGGTGTAGAGCCGCACGCCCTCTCCGCGCTCGAACGCCAGCGGCGCGCGGTTGTAGACGCCCATCAGGTGGTCGTCGGGAACGGGCGTCGGCGTCTCGGAGGCCATCAGGCGTCCCCCAAAAGCGAAAAGTCCCCGGACGGCGTGGCCCGGAGACGGAGGAGCGTGCGTGTGTCGCACGCGAGGGGGGAAGTCAATGCGGGAGGGGCGGCCCGATCAGCGGGCGCCTTCCCCGCTTCAGGGAGCAGCGCGGCCGGCCCTGTGCGGCCAGGACACGAGCCTGCGGGCGCGCTATGGGTCCAGACCCATGGCTTTCCGCCTCGACCCGCGTCTGCGCGACAGCTCCCACGCCGTGGCCGAGCTCACGCTCTGCGACGCGCGCCTGCAAGACGACGCGCGCTTCCCCTGGATCGTGCTGGTCCCCCGCTACGACGGGCTGACGGAGATCGCCGAGCTGGGCGGCCCTGAACGGGAGGCGCTCTGGGCGGAGATAGCGGCGGCGGGACAGGCGGTGCGGGCGGTGGGCTCAGCGCTCGGGCGCTCGCCGCTGAAGCTGAACCATGGGCAGCTCGGCAATGTGGTGGCGCAGCTGCACGTGCATGTGGTCGGGCGGCGCCCCGACGACGC
>CAXTUT010000214.1:0-4186 GCA_964247465.1 uncultured Caulobacteraceae bacterium
GCCCGTGATAGCCCGCGACGGCCGCAATTCCGCCCAGGCCTACGCCCGCCCGTTCCACGACGACGGCAAGCCGAAGCTGGCGCTGGTGATCGGCGGCCTCGGGCTGAACAGCGCCGCCACCAAGACCGCCATCGAGCGGCTGCCGCCGGAGGTGACCCTGTCGTTCGTCCCCTATGCGGACAATCTGCAGGGATGGATCGACCTGGCGCGCGCCAACGGCCACGAGGTGCTGCTCGAGGTGCCCATGGAGCCGAACGACTACCCCACCAACGATCCCGGGCCTCAGACGCTGCTGGTTTCGGCGCCAGCCGCCGAGACGGTGCACAGGCTGGACTGGCTGCTGGCGCGGGCCAGCGGTTATTTCGGCGTCGCAAACTACCTGGGCGGCCGCTTCGTCAGCTCCGAGCCGGCGATGACGACCTTCACCGGCCAGCTGAAGGCGCGCGGCCTGGCCTTCGTGGACGACGGATCGGCGGCGGGCCGCGGCGCCGGCGTTCCGCGCGCGTCGGCGAGCGCTGTGGTCGATGAACAGCTCTCCGCCGATTCCATCGACCGCGCCCTGCTGGCGCTGGAGGCCCAGGCGCAGCAGCACGGCTCCGCGCTCGGCTCCGGCTTCGCCTATCCGGTCACCGTGGAGCAGGTCACCCGCTGGGCACAGGGTCTGGCCGGGCGCGGCTATCAGCTCGCTCCCGCCTCGGCAGTGACGCGCCGCGCCGCCGGCTAATGTCGGGGCTCCGTGCGGAGCCCGCGCCATGGTACGGCCGCGGCATGAGCCTGGACGCGCCCGACCCCCGCTATCGTCCCAACGTCGGCATGGTGGTGTTCGACGCCCAAGGTCGCGTCTGGATCGGACGGCGAGACGGCGTGGCGGCGCCGTTCAACTGGCAGTTCCCCCAGGGCGGCGTTGACGCCGGCGAGGACCTGGAGGCCGCCGCCCGACGCGAGCTGCTTGAGGAGACCGGGATGACCTCGGTCGCCTTGCTGGACCGCACCTCGGCGTGGCTCACCTACGACTTCCCGCCCGAGATTGTGGCCCGCGGGCGCGGCTTCATCGGCCAGGCGCAAATCTGGTTCGCCTTCCGCTTTGAAGGCGCCGACGCGGAGATCGACCTCGGCCTGCACAGCCATCCGGAGTTCGATGCGTGGCGCTGGGCGTCCGTCGATGAGGCCATGAAGAGCGTGGTGGCCTTCAAGCGCTCCACCTACGTCCAGGTGCTGGCTGCGTTCGGCCGCCACACCGGCGTCACTCCCGCCGCAGCACCGTCTCCGTGATCAGCGAGCCCCAGAAGCCGGCGTCGAAGTCGCGCCGGATGGCGTCGTGGTCGTAGGCGGGGCTGTCCACCCACTCCACGAACCCCATCCCTTTCGGCTCGCCCTCGGCGAAGTAGCGGGCGAAGACATAGTCCAGCACGCCGGTCTTGCCGTGGCGGATGTGCAGGGTTCGGAACGACAGCTGCTCGGCGACCGCCTGGCGGAGCGGCTGGCCGAGGTGCAGGTGGGCGTAGAGCACGCTCATCAGCCCCGCCCGGTCCGCGCCGGACTTGCAGTGCATCAGGGCGGGATAGGCGATCTCGCCGAACATCTTCGCTGCGGCCTTCACCTGGGCGCGCGAGGGCGCGTCGCGCGACGCGACGGCGAAGTTGACCAGCTTCAGCCCCAGCCTGGCGCAGGCCTCGCGCTCCAGCACGTAGAAGCCCGTCTCATAGCCGCCGCCGCGCAGGTTGATCACCGTGCGCACGCCCTGGTCGCGCCACCAGCGCAGCTGGAACGGCCAGGGCTGGTTGGTCCGCACCAGGTCCGGCCCTACCCAGTGGGCGTTCTGGAAGCCGAGCCGCAAGTAGGCGTGGTCCTGCCAAAGCAGATCGCGGTAGGCGCGAAGTCGCCCGGAGCGGCGGGACAGGTCATAGCCGGGCGCGTGCATCGAGCGGCCTAGCTAGGGGGTGCGGGGCGGCTTGGAAAGCGCCGCGAGCGCCGCGGCGGATTTGGCGCACTCGGCCCCTGGCCTGACTGGTGCGCTTGACACCGCGGGGCGGCGGACCCACCGGAGGCGGATGACCGCGCGTTCGAAGCGAGGCCAGGAGGACGCATCGCGCCGCGCCCTGGCGTTGCGCATGTTCCGGACCTACCTGGCGCCACGCTGGAGGGGCCTGGCCCTGGCGCTGCTGCTCGCCGTGTTGGTCGGCCTGCTGACCGCCGCGCTCACGGGCATCCTGAACCCGGTGGTCAAGCGCATCTTCGAGCAGAAGCGGACCGACAGCCTGATCCTGATCCCGCTGGTGATCGTGGGGCTGGGCGTGGCGCGAGGCGCGGCTCAGATCGGCCAGGCCACGCTGACCAACCGCATCGGCCATCGCATGGTCGGCGACATCCAGGTGGAGCTGTTCGGACGGCTGCTGCACGCAGACCTGGCGCGGCTGCGCTCCGGTCACTCGGGCGCGCACGTATCGGCCGTGCTCTACGACGCCGGACTGATCCGCGAAGCGGCGACCACGGGCATCGTCAACTATACTCAGGCGGGCGTCACCGTGGCGGCTAACCTGGCGGTGATGCTGGTGGAGGACTGGCGGCTGGCGCTGGGCGTGCTCTGCGCCGCGCCCGCCATCTCCGCGGTGCTGAACGGTTTCCGCCGCACCACCCGCAAGGCCGCCGAAGGCGCGATGGCGGAGACCTCCACCCTGTCCACCGCGGTCATGGAGAGCCTGGACGGGGTCAAGCTGATCAAGATCGACAACCGCGAGGCTTATGAGCAGGCCCGCGTCGCCGCCGTGGTCGAGCGACGCCAGCACTTCATCATCAAGGGCGCCAACGTGCGCGCCGCGGCCTCTCCCGTCACCGAGGCGGTCAGCATGATCGTGGTGGCGGTGGTGATCGGCTATGCGGGCTTTCGCGCCATCCACGGCGGCGCGCACCTCGGCCAGTTCGTAGCCTTCCTGGCCGCCCTGCTCGCCGCCGCCCAGGCGCTGCGTCAGGTCGCCAACCTGCAGACGGTATTGACCGAAGGCCTAACCGCCGCGGGCCGGCTGATGACCGCCATGGACGTGAAGGCGGAGGTGGTGGACGCGCCCAGCGCCCGGCCGCTCGCGCTCAGCGAGGCGCACATCCGCTTCGAGGCGGTCGACTTCCGCTACGGCGACGACCCCCTGACGCTGCAGGGCGTGAACCTGGAGGCTCGGCGCGGAGAAACGGTGGCTCTGGTCGGCCCGTCGGGAGGCGGCAAGTCCACGGTGCTGAACCTGATCGCGCGCTTCTACGACGTCAGCGGCGGGCGGGTCAGCCTCGACGGGACCGACGTGCGCGAGGTCACCCTGGCGTCGCTGAGGAGCCGCATCGCGCTCGTGACTCAGGAGCCCTTCCTGTTCGACGACACGCTGCGCGCCAACATCGCCCACGCGCGGCCGGAGGCCTCGGATGCGCAGGTGCAGGCTGCGGCCGAGGCCGCCGCGGCGCACGAGTTCATCGCCGCCCTGCCGCAGGGCTACGACACCGTGGTCGGCGAGGCCGGCGCGCGCCTGTCCGGCGGCCAGCGCCAACGCATCGCCATCGCCCGCGCCTTCCTGAAGGACGCGCCCATCCTGCTGCTTGACGAGGCCACCAGCGCGCTCGACACCGAAAGCGAGGCCAAGGTGCAGGCGGCCCTGCAACGGCTCATGGCCGGCCGCGCCACCCTGATGATCGCTCATCGCCTGTCCACGGTGCGCCGCGCAGACCGCATCTACGTCATCGAGGCCGGCCGCGTGGTGGAAGTCGGCGACCACACCGCCCTGAGCTCGCAGGGCGGGCTGTATGCAAGGCTGGCGCGCGCCCAGACGCTGGACGTCAAGACTGAGTCCTTCCCCCTCGATGGGGGAAGGGCAGGGATGGGGGTGCTAGCGCCGCCGTCTCGAGTGGTTTGATGGAGCGCCTCGTCTCACTCGGCCAAGCGCGGCGCAGCACCCCCATCCCGATCCTTCCCCATCAAGGGAAAGGTCTTTGATATGACCCTCAAGACCTTCATCCGCTCACCGCAGGTGCAGGGCGCCCTGGCGCGCGTGCTGTCCGCCTACCTCGACTTCGCCCTTCGCAGCACGCGCTGGACTTTCGAGAACCGCGGGCCGGCCGACGAGGCGGTGCATTCGCCGAGGGGGATAATCGGCTGCTTCTGGCACGGGCGCATCCCGCTCGGCCCCGCCTGCCGCGAGGTGCTGGC
>CAXTUT010000215.1:0-4176 GCA_964247465.1 uncultured Caulobacteraceae bacterium
CCCTTTCGCAGACGGGGCGGATCGCCGCGCCAGCCCCGGTCTTCGGCCGGGCGACCACACGCGAGCTGGAGCCGAACGCGCCGCTGGAGCCCGCCGAGATGCTGCTGGACGCCGGACGGGGTCAGCAGGACAAGGCCGTTCTCCCGCAGCTTGGCGAGCTCGGCCTGCCCGACCTGCGTCCGCGGCTCAGGCTCACGCCGACGTCCGCCGACCAGGCGCTCAAGGCCGTCTTCGCCGGCCCGGCGCCGGAAGCCGCCACGGGCGCCCCCTCCCCGCCCGGCCGCGGCGAGTGGGACGTGGACCTGGACGAGTGGACCTGGAAGGACCTGCTCACCTCCATGGACGACGCGCCGGTCGACACCGATGCGCTCTCCGGCCAGATGATCCGCGAGATCGAGACGCTGGGCGTCGACGCCGCCGCGCTGCTGCCCCGCGCGCGGGTGGAGGACATCGCCTCGGCCCTGATCGCGGGCGAAGCCTCGGCCGGCCGCGACACGGTGCGACGTCTGGCGCCGGCGGCGATCCGGCGGCTCTCCCGGCGCGTGCTGACCGACCAGCCGCTGCGCGAGCAGGTCGACCTCTACGTCGGCCGCTACCAGGGCCTGCTGCGCGAGGCGGCGGGGCGCGACGACAAGGCGATCGGCGCGACCGCCCTGTTGGCCAGCGAGGCCGGGCGCGCCTTCCTGCTGCTCGATGCGGCGGTGGGCGACCTCTGAGCGCCTCGCCCAGGCGCCGCCTCAGCGTTCGGGAGGAGCGCTGGCCCATCGCCGGCGCCTTCGTGATCGCCCGCGGCGCCAAGACCGAGGCGCGCGTGCTCGTCGTCGAGATCGCCGACGGTCCCCACGTCGGGCGGGGGGAGTCCACGCCCTATCCCCGCTACGGCGAGAGCGTGGAAGGCTGCCTGGGGCAGGTGCAAGCCATGCAGGACGCGGTGGCGGACGGGCTGGACCGATCGGACCTGCAGGCGCGGATGGCGCCTGGCGCGGCGCGCAACGCGCTGGACTGCGCGCTCTGGGACCTGGAGGCCAAGCGCTCCGGCGTTCGCGCGTGGACCATCGCAGGCTTCGACCGCCTGGCGCCGGTGACCACCTGCTACACGCTCAGCCTGGCGTCGGCGGCCGAGATGGGCGAGGCGGCGCGCGCGGCGGCGCATCGGCCGATGCTGAAGCTGAAGATCGGCGGCGCGGATGATCTGGACCGGGTCGAGGCGGTGCGCGTGGCGGCGCCGCGGGCCCGCCTGGTGGTGGACGCCAACGAGGCGCTGGACATCGACACGCTCCGCCGCCTGGCGCCGGAGTTCGCGCGGCTCGGGGTCATGCTCATCGAGCAGCCGTTGCCGGCCGGACAGGACGAGGCGCTGGAGGGCTACGCCAGCCCGGTGACGCTCTGCGCCGACGAGTCGCTGCACACCCGTGCGGAGCTGGAGGCTTGCGCGCGCCGCTATGACGCGGTGAACATCAAGCTGGACAAGGCCGGCGGCCTGACCGAGGCGCTGGCGCTGCGTCGGGCCGCGCAGGCGCTGGGCCTGGAGGTGATGGCCGGCTGCATGGTGGCGACGTCGCTGGCCATGGCCCCCGCCCTGCTGATCGCCCAGGACGCCGCCGTGGCGGACCTGGACGGTCCCCTGCTGCTGGCGCGCGACCGGCAGCCGGGCCTGACGATCACCGGATCGACGATCGCGCCGCCTGTCCCGGAGCTCTGGGGCTGATCGCAGCTGCGAACGGCCGCTTCGCCGTTCAGTTTGAGGGCTTGGTCGTGCCCTTGGTGGAGGGGTTGGCCGCGATCTGCTTGGCCTTCTCGGCCTTCGGCTTGCGGGTTTCCTTGTTGCCCTTGACCTGTCCCTTGGCCATGTCGTCGCCTCTCATCGCGCGGTCACCGACGCTTCGCCCGTGACGCGCGCCAGGACTACATCGTCCCGAAGCGAAGTCCAGCCGGCTTAGGGCTCGATCCCCTGCAGGTGGAGCCTCAGCGCTATGGCGTCCACCGGCCCTCGCACGCGGTCGTAGCCGGGGTTCTGCACGTGCTGGTAGTCGAAGCTGACGTGGGCGAAGCCGGTGGCCTTGACGCTGTAGTAGGTCTCCAGGATGCGCTCGGTCTGGTAATGCGGCAGCTGGCCGTCGCCGATCAGGATGCCCAGGCCCCCCGCCGCCAGATAGGCGCGAAAATCCTGTGAGATGTCGTTGACGACGCCGGCGAAGCCGACCGTGTCGTCGGGACGGCCCCAACGCTTGCCCTGCACCGAGACGCCCGCGGCGACGGTGCGGTCGATGTCGGTAAACTCGTAGGCCTGCTGATGTCCGTCCGCGTATCCGGCGCGCACGAAGACGCCGGCGTCGTCGGTGACCGGCTGCTCCCAGTCCAGGCTCGCGCCGGCGTGGGTGCGGTAGCGCCGCACCAGGCTCAGCGAGGGCGCGGCTCCGGTCGCCTCGCCTTCGCGCAGGGCGTCGGCGAAGTCGCCGTAGCGGCCGCGGTTGGCGTAGGCGGTCAGGCGCAGCTTGCCCTCGCGCTTGAACAGGCGGTAGCGCCGCTCCAGCTCACCCACCAGCTCGTACTGGCTGAAGTTGGACTCCAGGTTCTCGCCGTTGGGGACCTTGGACAGGTTGAAGCCGCCGCCGCGCAGCGTCCAGTCGCCGGCGTACCACTCCAGCGTGGCCCCATAGGTGTAGCCCCAGGAGTCGGCGGCGTAGTCGAAGGTGCCCGTGTCGATCAGCGACCAGTTGAGGAAATCGCCGCGCGGATCGTGGGCGTAGGCGTTGACGTCGAAGACATCGCCCACGCTCATCTTGCCCGCGGTGAACACCAGCCTGTCGTGGGTGTCGGCGCCGGCGAAGTTGAACAGGGCGGCGTCGGACGGCTCGCGCGCGCCGCCGAGATCCAGCGTCTGGCGGAAGAACAGCCGCTGCACCCGGATGTAGGGCGTGGCTTGGCCGACCTTGTAGGCCTCCCCGCTCAGGAAACCCGCTACGCCCAAGGTGTCGCTGAGGCCGAAGCCCTGGTCGATCTCCGGACTGAGCCAGATCTCCGCGCCGCGCCAGGGCTGGAGCCCGGCGTAGAGGGTGAAGTCCAGGGTCTCGCGCCCTTGGGCCGCAGGCGAGAGCGAGTTGGCCCCGCGAAACGCGCCCGGCACGCCGAAGTCGCTCTGCGCCACCAGCGTCGTCTGGCCGCCCACCTGCCAGATCGCCTTGGCGCCGCTGTCGCTTGCAGGAGGCGTGGGGGCGGCGAGCGCCGACGCTTCGCCTGGAGCGCCGCTCGTCTGGGCGTGGGCGCAGGACGCGATGGCCCAGGCGAGCGCCGGCAGGGCGAGCGCGCATGGCCTTCGTCTGCGGTTCCCCATGCCTCCCCCCGCAAGCCCCGTGCGGCGGGGCCTTAGCAGCTCAGCTGCAGCCTGTCTTGGCGTCGGAGCCGAGCTGCAGCTGAACGCGAAACGATGATGGCGTTCCAGACCCGTTCACCTTCACCCGCTCATGGCGTATCAACGGAACGCCGCCAAGCGTTAGGATTTGCTGGCCATGACGAAGACCCGATCGCTCGCGCGCACCTCCACCATGGCGCTGGCCTGCGCCATCGCCGGGCTGGCGAGTGGGTGCAACCGCACCCAGACGGCGACGAGCGCGCCGCCGCTGGATGCGCTTCCGCTCACCGACGCGTCCACGCCGGTCGTCTCCGCGCCCCCCGTGTCGGCCCTGCCCCCGGCGCCGCGGCTGCGCATCGCCCACGTCGCGCGGCCGCAGGACCGCTACGCCTACCTGGACCGGGCCTACGCGGCCAGCGACGGCTTCGCCGACGCGCCACCCGATTACGCAGTGGACTATCAAGGCGAGCGGCCCTGGATCTGGCGCGGCTCGGACAACTCCGAGCGGGTGGTGGAACGCACGCCGCAGGGGTTGCGGTACTACTACTACGAGCCCGACGCGCAGCAGCCCTATCTCGTCGAGGACGGCGGCTACGACTACGCCTACAGCGACGGAGAGCTGGTGGCGGTCTACGGGCCGCAGGGGCAGCTCGAGCCGGACGACGTGGTGGAGCGCCGGGCCGACATCGCGGGACGTTACCTCGCGTGGGCGGCGGGTCTGTACGCCGCGTCCCTGCACCAGCAGCGCCAGGCGGTCGAGCAGGCGCACTGGGACGAGCGCCGGGCCGACATCGCCGCCCAACGTTCGGCCTGGAACGCCCAGC
>CAXTUT010000216.1:0-4164 GCA_964247465.1 uncultured Caulobacteraceae bacterium
CCCCGGCGGCGAACAGCGCCGCCGCCATGTCCGGCGCCAGGCCGAAGCCCTGGCGGCAGCCGCCGCTCTACAGCCTCACACCCCCACGCGCACGCGCACGACGGTGACGTCGCACAGCTCCAGCCAGCCCTTCTGACGCTCCGGGTGAGTAGCGGGTCGAATGTGTTGAGGTGCTGCGGCCTTCGAGACGCGGCTCGGAGGCGCTCCTCAGGGTAGCATCGCTGGATGCGCCTTTTTTCCTTAGAATGATGACCGCGAATAAACCGTCCTTATGCCGAGGAAGGCTCGCATCTCAGCCTGTCTCGGAGCAGGCAGACGCGCCGCACTGTGCGCCTAGGACCCGCCCGCCGTCCGCGGGCCGCCCGCGGCGATCCAGGCGTCCACCCGCTGTTCCAGCACGTCCAGCGGCAGGGCGCCCTCGTCCAGCACCTGATCGTGGAACCAGCGGTAGTCGAACTTCGGTCCCAGGGCGGCGCGCGCCCGGTCGCGCAGTTGCGCGATCTTCAGCTCGCCGATCTTGTAGCCGAGCGCCTGCCCTGGCCATCCGATGTAGCGGTCGGTCTCGGTCTGGATATTGCGCTCGGCCAGCGCGCTGTTGTCGCGCAGGCACGCCACCGCCTGGTCCCGCGTCCAGCCCTTCCAGTGGATGCCCACGTCCATGACCAGCCGGCAGGCGCGCCACATCTCCAGCGAGAGCTGGCCGAAGCGGTCGTAGGGCGTGTCGTAGAGCTTCATCTCGCGGGTCAGCTGCTCGGAGTAAAGCGCCCATCCCTCCACGAAAGCGGTGATGTCGCTGTCGCGCCGGAACAGCGGCTGGTCGGTCAGCTCCTGCGCCAGGGCGATCTGGATGTGATGGCCTGGCGCGCCCTCGTGGCTGACCAGGGCCGGGAGTTCGTAGAGCGGCCGCTGGTCCAGGTGCGAGGTGTTGATGAACAGCGTACCCGCCACCCCCTGTTCGGGACTGCCGCCCTCGTAGCGTCCCGAGGTATAGCCGTCCTCGATGGCGCGCGGCACCTCGCGCACGCCGTAGGACAGCCGGGGCAGCTTGCCGAAGAACGCCGGCAACTGGCCGTCCACCCGCTTGGACAGCCGGCTGGCGCGCTCCATCAGCGCTTCGCGCGAGGTGACGTAGAACTGCGGGTCGGTGCGCAGCTTGTGCAGGAACTCCGGGAATGTCCCCTGGAAGCCGGTGGCGGCGATCTCCACCTGCATGGCCTGGCGGATGCGCGCGATCTCCGACTGGCCGATGGCGAAGATCTGGTCCGGCGTCAGGTCGGTCGTGGTCTCGTGACGCACCCGGTAGGCGTAGTAGGCGCGGCCGTCCGGCAGGGAGGCGGCGCCGAGCGTGGCGCGCGCGTGGGGCAGGTAGTCGTCGGCGAAGAAGGCGGCCATGCGCGCCTCCGCCGGCTTCACCTTGGCGCGGATCAGCGCCAGCGCCTCCGCGCAAAGCGCTTCGCGCTGCGGCTGCAGCGCCGCGGGCAAGGTGTCGAACGGCGCCAGCAGCGGGCTCTGGTCCACCGGCAGGGTGGCCTGGGCGCGGGTCGCCTGGGCGGCGGTGGTCGCGGTGATCGCCGGGCTGATGAAGCCGGTGGTCAGGCCGCGCCGCATGTTGGCGATCTGGACGTCGTAGTAGTCCGACAGGGTGGCGATCCGGTGCAGCCAGGCCTGGGCGTCCTGCGGCGTGCGGATACGCACGCCTTCGGCGGCGAAGGCCGGGGTGACGAAGAAGCCCTCGTCGTTGGTGAACGGGATGCGGTCCTCGTCGAAGGCCGCACCCTCGACCTCTATGCCGAGCTGGCGCTCGAGCAGCTGGCGGTTCAGCGCGTCCTCACCGGTGAGCGCTGCGGGCGGCACGGCGTCGAGCCTGGCTTTCAGCCCGCGCTCCTGCGCCACGCGCGCCGCGACCGTGGCTGGGCGGTCGTCGGGCCAGAGCGCGGCCGCGGCGACGTCGCCGCGCTGGCCTGACCCGATCGGATCGGCCTGGGCGTAAAGCACGTCGTAATCGTGCAGGATCGCGTGCAGCCGCAACGCCGCATCGCCCTGCGCCGACGCAGCGCCAGCGAACAACAGACCCGCAGCGACGCCGCACGCGGCCAGCCTGGCCGAAGCCGTCGACACCACACCCATCCCCATCCTCCCCAAAGACGCGACGAGCGTGGCGGCGCCGGCCCCATGGGTCAAGCGCCGTCCGGCGCCCTCAGTTTGGATCGGCCCACATGCGCAGCAGGCCCATCTGAACGTGCTGAAGCCGGCTGAAGTTCTCCCACTGCATGCCCAGCCCCTCCAGCGCGGCGACCTCGTTCAGCTCGTAAAGCAGACTGCGCCGGCTCTGGTCGGCGATGCGACTCTCGATGAAGGTGAGACCGACCACCCGCTCGCCTGCGGTGACCGCCGTGACCTCGTGCAAGGTGTTGGACGGGTAGACGATGGCCGAGCCCGCCTCGCCCTTGATCCGCACCGTCCGGTCGCCGAGCTGCACGCAGAGCTCGCCGCCCTCGTAGGCCTGGGGCGGCGAGACGAACACGGTGCACGACAAGTCCGAGCGCAGCGGCCGCTCGCCGATCGGCATGAAGGCCGCGTCGGAGTGCAGGCCGTAGCTATGGCCCAGCCGATATCGGGTGAGCAGCGGCGGCGCCATCACCTTGGGAAAGGCGGCGTTGCGGAACGGCTCGCACTGCAACAGCGACTGAGCCATCAGCCGCGAGGACTCCTGGAAGGCCGGATCGCCGGGGTCGAGCTGCAGGTTGGCCTTGACCCTGGAGTGCGGATTGCTCGCCCGACCGTCGATGAACGGCCGGGTGCGGGCGATCTCGGTCAGCCGCGCGAGCGTATCGGCCGTCAACAAGTCGGGCAAGGTCAGGAACATCGATCGGCTCCGGCGGCCGCGCCCTGCATCCGCCGTAGGCCGCCGGCCGAGATCAATGCGGCGCGGTCAGGCTGCTGGCGCGCTGGAAGTCCTCGGTGGAGCTTTTGGCGTCCGCGGTGATCTGGGCCCATTGGTCCTTCGTGTGGCAGACCTGGTGCGAGAAGCGGGTGCCGGTGTCATCGACCCTTTGGCAGACCACCGCATCGCCAGGCTTGGCGATCTTCGCGCCGGTGTTGGCGGTGGCGGTGGCCGCCGCCGTGGCGGACACGGGCGGCGCGGGGGCGGTCGAGGGCGCCTGGGCGAGGAGCGCCAGGAAAAGGGCGGAGACAAGCGGCGACATCGGCAGCGTTCCTTTCTGAAGACGCTTCATCCTACACCCGCGCGCGCTCGGAGGAAGTTCAGAGCCGGCGTTCAGATCTTCGCGTCGACAGGCGCGCCGCGGAAAGCGTCGAGCGCCTCGGTCACCGCGGCGATGGCGGCCTGCTCCGCCGGGCTGAGCGCGGGCTGGACGATGTCGAAGATCAGGATGATGCGATCCTGGTCGCTGTCGTTGAAGGCCTCGTGCTCCAAGGTGTCGTCGAACACCCAGGCGCGACCCCGCTCCCAATCGCGCACCTCGTTGCCGACGCGGAAGCGGCAGCCCGGCGGCACGATCAGCGGCAGGTGCGCCACCAGGCGCGTATTGGAGACCCCGGTGTGCGCCGGGATGCGGGTGTGCGGCTTCAGCACCGAGAACATCGCCGCGGGCGAGCGGCCGCCGAGCTGCGGCTGGGGCGTGCGGGCCAACGCCGCCACGGTGGCGGGACAGCGGGCGCAGTTCTCCTCCACCGGCGCGCCGTTCTGGTAAAGGTGAAAGGCGCTCCAATCCGGCGAGCGGTTCAGGGGCCGCCACTGATCCAGCGGCAGGCTCTCCTCGTAGTCGACGTAGGGGACGAAGCCGTCCCCCGGCTCGGCGACCAGGGCGGCCAGTTCGGCGGCGATGGCGTCGGTTTCGGCCTCCAGCGGCTCCAGCCAGTCGAAGCCCTCCCGGTCGTAGAACTCAACGGCCGGCAGACCCGGATAAAAGAAACTCGACGGCTCCTGGCGGTAGCGTCTTCGAACGCCCAGCAGGTCGTCGATGAAGGCGGCGGCGCGCCGGGCGTCGGCTCCTGAGCAACGCTCCAGGGCCGCGCGGCTGCGCGCGTGCAGGAAGGCGGCCATGTCGGCCTGATGGCGGTCGCAGACCTCGCGGGCGTGGAGCGCGGCGCGACGGGTGGCGGGGTCCAGGCTGTCCAGCGACGCCGGCGCCTGGGTCAGGG
>CAXTUT010000217.1:0-4159 GCA_964247465.1 uncultured Caulobacteraceae bacterium
CGCAGCAAGCTCGGCGCCGACGTCATGCTGTCCGCGGACGGCAGCCGGGCGAGCACCACGGTGCCGCCCCTGGGCATCGGCGGCCGTGGCCGTGCGGCGCTGGGGGTACGCGACCGCCCCGCGGCCCAGGCCCGCCCCGCCGGCGCGCTCGCCAGCCTCAGCCTGGACGAACTCCTCGAAGATGCGCTCACAGTCCTCCCGGGCCAGCCCCGGTCCGGTGTCGGCGATGGTGAAGGCGACACGTACGCGATCCTCGCCCAGCCATTCCGCCACCTCGGCGCGCAGCAGAACGCCCCCGGCCTGGGTCAGCTTGACCGCGTTGCCCGCCAAGTTGAACAGGATCTGGCGCAGCCGCCCGTCGTCCGCCCACAGGACAGGCGCGTCCGCATCGACGGCCCAAGCGATCTCCAGGCCCGCCGCATGGGCGCGCGGACTGAGCAGTTCGCTGACACCCTGCAGCAGCTGTTCCAGGTCGGTCTCGACCGGCTCCAGCTCGATGCGGCCGGCCTCCAGCTTGGCGAGGTCCAAGACGTCGTTGACCAAACCCAGCAGGTGCTCGGCGCAGTCGCGCAGGGTTTGCAGGTAGGAGGATTGGGTCAGGTCCAAGGGCGTGGCGGCCAGCAGCCCCGCCATGCCGATCACGCCGTTCAGCGGCGTGCGGATCTCGTGGCTGAGCACCGCGAAGACCTGCTCGCGAGCCCGCGCGCCCGCGGAGCTGGACTCCAGGCGATGCGGCGGCGGGTCCTCGCTGCGCAAATTCATGGCGCCAGGCTGCCGCACGCGCGTTAACAAGGCTCGAAGCCTCTACGCTGCGTCTATGTTGTGGATCAAAACACACGTAAGAGATGCAGCGCCTTGCCGCGGGGCGCGTTCCGCGTCATGTAGCCGGGCTGCAAACCTATGGTGACGCCGCACGCTTGGGGGGCGTGGCGTCCAGGAGATGAGATGGCCGACCGCATGGATCCCAGTGGTCCTGACCCGATTGACGTCGCCGTGGGCCTGCGCCTGAGGACGCTGCGCAAGACCCGCAGCATGTCCCAGGAACAGCTCGGCCGAGCGCTCGGCATCACCTTCCAGCAGATCCAGAAATACGAGCGCGGGACGAACCGGATCTCAGCCTCCATGTTGGTGAAGTCCGCGCGCGCGCTCGGCGTTGCGCCTACCGCGCTGCTGCCTGAGGAGGGCGATCCCACGCCCCGCTCGCCCACGGTGCTCACCTTGATCGCCCAGATGCGCGGGGTGGAGGAACTGGTGGAGACCTACGCCCGCATCAAGTCGCCTCGCCTGCGCCGCGCGGTTCTGCAGCTGTCGCGCAGCCTGGCCGCTAATGCGGAATCCGAGCCGCTCGTGGCCGCGGGAATTTCTGAGCTCGCCTGAACGGTGCGGCGGCTCAAACCGGCGACTACTGATAATCATGAGTGTCAGCCTGAGGTGAGAGGGCGGCTCGCACGCTCGGCGCTGGCCCGTCGCGCAGCGTAGGCTTACGGTAGATCAGCGCCTCCGCGATATGCACGCGCTGCACCGGGCCTGCGCCGTCCAGGTCCGCGATGGTCCTGGCCAGCCGCTTGGTGCGGGTGAAGGCTCTCGCCGACAGGCCCTGGGACTCCGCCGCCTGGTTCAGCAGGGCTTGGGCCTTCGGCTCCATCGCCACGGCGCGTTCCAGCGGCTCGCCGTCCATGCGTGCGTTGAGCACCGCCCCGCCGGGCTCGGCGCGATCGGCCTGCACGACCCTGGCCTGGGCGACACGCGCGGCAGCGGCCTCGGTCCCCTCCCGTGGCGCGGAGAGCGCCAAGTCGGCGGCGGTGACCGGCGGCATCTCCACCTGCAGGTCCATGCGGTCCATCAGGGGACCCGACACCCGGCCCTGGTACTGCAGCTGGCAGCGCGGCGCCTTGCCGCAGGCGCCGCGACCCGCGCCGCCATGTCCGCAGCGGCAGGGGTTCATCGCCGCGACGAGCTGGAAGGCGGCGGGATAGCGCACGTGTGCGTTGGCGCGCGCCACCATCACCTCTCCGGTCTCCAGCGGCCCGCGCAGGGAGTCCAGCACCTGGGGATGGAACTCGGGAAGTTCGTCGAGGAACAGCACCCCGTTGTGCGCCAGCGATATTTCTCCGGGCTTGGCGCGCATGCCGCCGCCGGTCAGGGCGGCCATGCTGGCGGAGTGGTGCGGGCTGCGGAACGGACGCGCGCGGGTCAGCGCTCCCTTGGCGATCAGCCCGGCCACCGAATGGATCATCGACGTCTCCAGCAGTTCGCGCGGGGATAGGGACGGCAGCAGGCCCGGCAGGCGTTGGGCCAGCATGGACTTGCCCGATCCGGGCGGCCCGACCATGAGCAGGTTGTGGCCGCCGGCCGCGGCGATCTCCAATGCGCGCTTAGCCTGCTCCTGGCCCTTGACGTCGCTCAGGTCCGGACACGGGCCGCCGTCCAGCATCGGCCCGGGCCGCGGCGCGCCCAGCACCTGGGTCCCGCGGAAATGGTT
The DNA here is from genome assembly GCA_964247465.1 of uncultured Caulobacteraceae bacterium. GTDB lineage: Bacteria > Pseudomonadota > Alphaproteobacteria > Caulobacterales > Caulobacteraceae > CAHJWH01. The sequence goes on from CAXTUT010000217.1 coordinate 2,483, forward strand.
GAGCAGGGAGATCAGCGAGCGCGGAGCCAGGATGCGCGCATCGCCGGCCCACGCCGCCTCCGGCCCGCAAGCTTCCGGGCAGATCAGCCCCAGGCCGAACCCCGAGGCCGCCACCGCGGCGGGCAGGGCGCCGACGGTGGGTGCGATCTGGCCGTCCAGACCGAGCTCCCCGAACGCCATCCAACCGTTCAAGGCGTCGGGCGGCAGAATGCCCATGACGCCCATGAGCGCCAGGGCGATGGGCAGATCGTAGTGGCTACCCTCCTTAGGCAGGTCGGCGGGGGCGAGGTTGACGATCAGCCGCTTGGCCGGCAGCGCCAAGCCCAGCCCGGTGAAGGCGGCGCGGACCCGTTCGCGGCTCTCCGCCACGGCCTTGTCGCCAAGGCCCACGACAATGAAGGCGACTGCGCCGGAGCTGGCCTGCACCTCGACGTCGACCCGACGCGCCTCCACGCCCTCGAAGGCCACGGTGACAACCCGTGCGACCATCCATCCCTCCACAACCCTGGCGCACTCTGCGGCGGCGGAGGGGAAGCGTCAAGAACGAAGACGGAACTTTGAGGTTTTAAGGTTTGGTTAATTCTGGAACGAGCCGCGAACGTGCTTTAGCTCAGAAGCGCCTCGATGCGATCCCACAGACGCGCGGTGGCGTCCACGCCGGTGAAGCGCTTCAGCTGCTGGGCGCCTGTGGGCGAGGTGACGTTGATCTCGGTCAGGGAGTCGCCGATGACGTCGATGCCGACGAACAGCAGCCCGCGCGCCTTTAGCTCGCCCCCGATCGCGGCGCAGATCTCGTGGTCGCGGGCGGTGAGCTCCACCGCCTCCGCCCGGCCGCCGACGTGCAGGTTGGAGCGCACCGCGCCTTCGGCCGGCACGCGGTTGACCGCGCCCACGGGTTCGCCGTCCACCAGCAGGATGCGCTTGTCGCCTTTGGACACCGCAGGCAGGAAGGCCTGGCAGATGACCGGCTCGCGGTTCAGCGCGAAATGCAGCTCCAGCAACGACCCCAGATTGCCGTCGCCGGGCTTCAGCCGCGCCACGCCGGAGCCGCCGCCGCCGTACAGCGGCTTCAGGATCATGTCGGGGTGGCGCGCCCGGAAATCGGCGATGGCGTCGACGTCGCGGGTGATCAGCGTCAAGGGCTGCAGCCCCTTGAAGCGGGTGACGAACAGCTTCTCCGGGGCGTTGCGCACCTCGGCCGGGTCGTTGACCACCAGGGTGTGGGGGTGGACGTGCTCCAGCAGATGGGTGGCGGTGATGTAGGCCATGTCGAAGGGCGGGTCCTGGCGCATCAGCACCACGTCCACGTCCTCGCGCAGGTCGAGCACCACCGGCTCGCCCAGCGTGTAGTGGTCGCCGACCACGTCGCGCACCTGCAGCGGCCGCGCCCGCGCGGTAAGGCGCCCGTCCTCCAGGGCCAGCCGCTCGGGCGCGTAGACCCACAGGGCGTGGCCGCGGGCCTGGGCGTTCAGCGCCATCAGCACCGTGGTGTCCACTCGCGGGTCCGCCAGCTCGATCGGGTCCATCTGGATCGCGACGCGAAGCGCCATGCCCATCTCCTCCTTGTGGCGGGAGAGCCTTAGCTCAGTTCAGGCGGTGGCGAACCCTGCGGCTAGCCCATTCCGCCGGAGCCGCGGCCCGGCCGCCCAGCGCCTTGGCCCGCTCCAGCGCCTGCAG
>CAXTUT010000218.1:0-4153 GCA_964247465.1 uncultured Caulobacteraceae bacterium
GGTGTGGGTCCCTGGGCGCCCCGCGGGCTACATCGGGGCGCGCACCTGAAGCGTCTGCGCCCCCGGCTACAGGCGGGGGCTGGCCGCGAGCAGGGCGTAGCGGCCGTCCGGAGCCGCCTGTCCGGTCGCCGCGGGCGCGCCGTCCACCCACAGCGTCAGCGCCGCATGCGCGGGCGCACGGCCCGCCACCGCTATGCCGCCGCTGGGATCGTAGTCGACGGTGGCGATATCGGTCCGCCCCGCCTGCAGCAGCGGCAGCGCCGCGCTTCCCGCGCGCACGACGAGCCGGCGACAGGGCGCCCGGTGCGGTCACCAGCGCGCCTTCCGCATGCAGGGTGCGGCCGTTCAGGCTCGCCGACACCGCATAGAGCCTGGGACGATCGCCTGCGAGCTTCACGCTCCACCGCCTGTTGTGGTCGGCCAGGACGTGGGTCTCCTCGCCTTCCGGAGAGACGAGGGCGAGCGTCCAGCCCGGCGGCGCGCGTCCCACGACCCTCACCGCCCCGTCCCGGCCGACCGCCGCCGAGATGATCCGGGGTGGCGCGAAGTAGCCCGCTTCGCTGGAGGCGGCCGCAGGCGGCTCGGGGGTAGTCGGCTCGATCTCAGGCGGATAGGACAAGTGCGAGCCATGCCCGGTGTTGGTGCGCCCACAGGCTGCGATCCCTAGCGCAAGGGCGATCCAGGCGGGGCGGAACGGGAAGGCCAGCGCGTCCTCCATCTCCCGCCGGGCCGCGGGAGATGCTACATCCCAGGGCCAAGGCCGACGGACAAGCCTGCACGCTTCACGCGGGCGACGGGCGGCGCGAGATATCGCATGACCCTAGATGCGTCGCCGTCGCGGAGGCCGGCCGTCCTGTCGGTGTGTCTGTTCTGCGGCTCTTCAGACAGCGCCGACCCGAGTTTCCTGCAGGCCGCCGCCGACTTCGGCCGCATCCTGGCGGCGAATGAGGTCAGGCTGGTCTACGGCGGCGGCGGCGTGGGCCTGATGGGCGCCGCCGCCAGGGCCGCCCACGCCGAAGGCGGCGAGGTCCTGGGCGTCATGCCCGAGTTCCTGCGGCGCGAGGAACTGCTCTACGACAGGGTGGAGACGATCGTGGTGGCCACCATGCACGAGCGCAAGCGCATCATGTTCGAGCGATCGGACGCCTTCGCGGTGTTCCCAGGCGGCGTCGGGACGCTGGAGGAGGTCGTGGAGCTGTTGTCGTGGCGACGGCTCGGGCTGCACGCCAAACCGATCGTCTTCCTGGATCAGCAAGGGTTCTGGCGACCTTTCTTCGACCTGATCCAGCACACGGTCGAAGCCCGACTCAGCCCTACGTGGGCGTCCACCCTCTGGGTATCTGTTGAGCGCGTCGAAGACGTGCTACCGGCGATCTCAACGGCGCGGTCTAGCCTGCCTGAGCCGGCGCGGACGCCGACAGGGGCGGTGGCGGTGACGATTTAGGCGCGCTTGGGCCGGGCCGGCCGCGCCCTCAGGGCAGACGCACGAGGCCTGCGGCGCGGATCGCGGAAGCCTTTGCGATCGCAGCGGGCGCACAGGCTTTCCAGTAGGCCGCGTCCTCACCAGACGCCGCAAGGCGGCGCTTGGCGGCGTGCGCCAGCATGCGAGCGTGGTCTGATCGGGCCGAACCCGCCGTTCCGGTCCCTCGGGGATGACCCATCAGCTCGGCCATCGAGGTGATCACGGGCGGGGCGGCGCGACCTGGGATCCAGTGCAGCATGAGTGAAGCCTCCTTGACGAGACGCTGGAGCCATCCGGCTGCGTCCGTCAGGACCGGGCGCGCGCTTCTGCGATTCCTAACATCTCGTAAACACGATTTCGCTAAGCGCGTTCCATCGGACTTGCAAGTCGCACCCGCAAGACGACCAGGAAAAACGCCGTCGTGGCTTGTCTTGGAGGAGCCGGAAGGCGAAACCAGCGTTCTTGAACCCGGCGACCCTCCGGGCGGACGGGTGAAGCTGTGCCGCACTGGTGTGTCTGGCTTGCAAGGTTTACCACCTGTCTTCAGTCTGACGCGGACGGGTGGGAAGGGATCGATCTGACGTGTTCTCGCTCCTAGGCGCAGCCCTGATCGTCATGGCGCTGGCGGGTGCGGGCTTTGCAGTGGTTTCCGCCAGGGCCGCCTTCGACCACGTGAGCCGGTCGCCCGGTCGACGATCGGCCCCGCCTGCGCCTGCGGTCACCCTCTTGAAGCCGCTGCATGGCGCAGAGCAGGGTTTGATGGAGAACCTGGCCAGCTTCTGTGAACAGACCTACACCGGTCCCGTCCAGCTCCTTTTCGGCGTGCACGACGCCTCTGACGGCGCCGTCGCCGTCGTGCGCGATCTCCAGCGCGCCAATCCTGACCGCAACATCGATTTGGTGGTCGATGGGCGCGTTTACGGCGAGAACCGCAAGGTCTCCAACCTGATCAACATGGCGTCCTCTATTTCGCACGAGATCGTCGTGATGTCCGACAGCGACATCCGGGTAGGCCGTGACTACCTGGAGCGCGTGGTGGCGGAATTGCAGCGGCCAGGCGTGGGTTTCGTCACCTGTCTCTATACCGGCGAAGCCTGCGACGGGGTGTGGTCGGAGCTGTCGGCCATGGGGATAAACTACCAGTTCGTGCCGAACGTGGTCATGGGCGTGCGGCTGAAGATGGCTGAACCCTGCTTCGGAGCGACCGTTGCGTTCACGCGCCGCGTGCTGGCCGAGATCGGGGGCTTCGCCGGGTTGAACAACCAACTGGCCGACGATTATGATCTCGGTCGGGCGATCCGCCGGCTGGGCTACACGGGCGAACTGGCGGCCACGCCCGTGGTCCATGGCTGCGCCGAGCGGAGCTTTTCGGAGCTCTGGCGCCATGAGCGGCGCTGGGCGCGCACCATCCGCATGATCGACGGTCGAGGCTTCGTCGGCCAAGGCTTCACCTATCCGACCGCCTGGGCGTTGCTGGGATGTCTCTTGTGCGGGTTCAATCCACTCGCCGCGGCGGCGCTGCTGGCGGTCCTGGCTTCTCGTCTCTATGTTGTCCGCTGCGTGGACACGGCCAGCGGCGCTCGGGCGAGAAGCCTGTGGCTGCTGCCGGTCCGGGACTTGTTTTCGTTCGCGGTCTTTTTGAGCGCATTCTTCGGCAAGACGGTGAGCTGGAGAGGCCGCCGTTACATCGTGGATCGGGGCGGCGCCCTAACCCCGGCGGCTTCGGAGTCGACATCTCCAGTCTCCGCCCAGGAGTCTTCATATGCTTCGCACCCTGTTCCTGCAGGCGCCCTCTTTCGACGGCTTCGACGGGGGAGCGGGATCCCGCTACCAGGCCAAGCGAGAGATCAAGTCGTTCTGGTATCCGACATGGCTCGCCCAGCCGGCGGCCTTGGTCGAGCAGAGCAAGCTGATCGACGCCCCGCCGCATAAGACCACGCTGGCGGAGGTCCTGACGCACGCCAAGTCCAACGACATGGCGGTGCTGCACACCTCGGTCCCGTCGTTCAAGTCCGACGTGAAGGTGGCCGAGGCGATCAAGGCCGAGAACCCCGACATCAAGATCGGCATGATCGGCGCTAAGGTCGCCGTGGACGCCGACGGGTCCTTGCGCGACGGCGGCGTGATCGACTTCGTGGCGCGGAACGAGTTCGACTTTACCGTCAAGGAGGTCGCCGACGGCCACGACTGGTCGCAGATCAAGGGCCTGAGCTATCGCAACGCTCAGGGCGTCGTCGTGCACAACGAGGATCGCGCGATCCTGCACGACATGGACAGCCTGCCTTGGGTCACGCCGATCTACCAGCGCGACCTGAAGATCGAGAACTACTTCATCGGCTACCTGAAGCACCCCTACATCTCCATTTACAGCGGTCGCGGCTGCAAGAGCCGGTGCACCTTCTGCCTGTGGCCCCAAACGGTGGGCGGCCATGTCTACCGTACCCGCTCGGTGGAGAACGTGGTCGAGGAGATCGCCTGGTCTCAGAAGGCTTTTCCCCAGGTGAAGGAGTTCTTCTTCGACGACGACACCTTCACCGACGACCTGCCCCGCGCGGAGGCCATCGCCAAGGGCCTGGGCAAGCTCGGCGTGACGTGGTCCTGCAACGCCAAGGCCAACGTGCCGCGCAAATACCTCGAGGTGTTCAAGGACAACGGCCTGCGCCTGCTGCTCGTCGGCTACGAGAGCGGCAA
>CAXTUT010000219.1:0-4148 GCA_964247465.1 uncultured Caulobacteraceae bacterium
CCTTGAGCACGGCGTTGCCCATGAAGGTGGCCTCGGTCTCCTCCGGCTCGGCCAGCCCCAGGGCGCCCGCGGCCACCGTCTCGAAGCGGTCCTCCAGCAGGGCGGCGATCTCCACCGCCTTGCCGGGGTTGTGGGTGGCGACCACCAGGCGCGAGCCGGTGTTCAGCGTCAGGGTCATGGGACGGGGCTCCTCGGCGCGCCCTTGCACCCTGGGGTGCGCCGGGTCCAGCCCCCTCGCCTTTCGCTCGCATGACGGCAGAGCTGAGCGGCGCTAAGCCGGCGCTAACGACTGGCGCGCGGGGCGGCGGATCGGGCAAGCTGGGCGCCGAGGCGGTCTATGAGGCGGAAAGATGCGCGCGTTGGGACCCGGATCGGTTTCGAGCCTGCTGAAGATCGGGGTGGAGGTGGTCTATGCGGCGCTGTACGTGGCGGCGGCGGCGCTGCTGATCGCAGGCCTGGCCCTGCTCGTGCTGCAGCCGTTCCTGGGCGCCCGGCTGGAGCTGGGCGCGGCGCATGGAGGCGGAGCGGCCCCGTCGTCCCTGGCCGCGCCTGCGCTCTCGCTGGCGCTGCTGGTGACGGCGGCCTACACGGTGGGGCTGATCGTGGTGTTCAACCGGCTGCGGCGAGTGTTCGCCACCCTGACGCAGGGCGATCCGTTCCAGCCGCAGAACGTCGGCCGGCTGAGGGTCATCGGCTTGGCGCTGGTCGCGCTGGAGGTCGTGGGCTACGGGCTGAAGATGGCGCTGGCCTTCGCCCTGCCCGGCCGTGCCGCGGCCGGGTTCTCGCTGAACCTGACGGCGTGGTTCGCGATCCTGGTGGTGTTCGTGCTGGCGGAAGTCTTCCGCGAAGGCGCCCGGCTGCGCCACGATGCGGCGCTGACCATATGAGCGTGACGTTGCATCTGGACGCCCTGCTGCACCGCCGGCGGATGTCGATGGCCGAGCTGTCCGACCGCATCGGCGTCAGCCCCGCCAACCTCGCCCTGCTGAAGCTGGGCCAGGCGCGGGCCCTGCGCTTCAGCACCCTGGAGGCCCTCTGCCGCGAACTGGCCTGCCAGCCCGGGGAGCTGCTCACCTATGAGCCGGGAGAGCCCGAGGACGGCGCAGGCGCAGGCGAGAGCTGAAGGTCGCGTCTCATCCCGGCAGGGACAGGACATCCTCGATCGCCGCCGTGGGTTCGGCCGGCGGTCCGAGAAGGGCGTCCAGGGCTTCGCGCGGCGAGAAGCCCGCCTCCACCACCACGAGGCGATGGTCGGCCAAGGTGCGGGCGCTGGCCAGAACCTGGCGGCGCTTTGGGCAGAGATCGAAGCACTTGGTCTCCACCACCCGCACCTTGCCCCAGCGCCGGCCCTTCAGCTCGGCTTTCAGCATCTTGGCCACCGGCTTGCCGGCGCCCTTGAACTTGCGGGCGCACTTGCCGCAGACGAGCACGGTGCCGGCGAACGGCGCCTTGGCGAGCTTGAGGGTCGTGCGCATCGGGGCGGCGTCGATCGGGTCCATGGCGGCTCAACGCCGGGGGACGACTTGCGATGCGGCAGGCGGCTCGACCACCCGCAGGCGCACCCGCCAGATGCGTCCGAAGACCATGGCGCGACCAGGCGGCTTGTAGGCCAGAACCAGCGGCGCAGACTGTCCAGGACGGGCGAGCACGCGCAAGTCCAGCACCTCCCGGCCCGGTGTCCCGACCCTGAGCGGCCCCGGCTGCTGGGGCGCAGGCGTGTAGCTGCGCCGGACCACCACCACGGCGGGCGGCCCGCGCACGACCTGCCAGCTGTAACCCGTGGAGGGATTGGCGACGAGGCTCACCTCGACCTCAACGCCCGGCGCCACCGTGACGGTGACGCCGTTCTGCGCGTCGGAGAGGATCGAAGCGGGAGGGGGCGGCGACATAGCTTCGCTGATGGCGCGGACGCGTCCGCAGCGCTACTGTGCCGGCAACGCCGGCTCGCCGCGGCGCGACATCAGCCGGTCGAACTCCGCCCACACGCCTCCGCCACCCTGCCACTGGCCGGTGGTGGCGGCCTTGGAGTATTCGGTGGAGCGGGCCTCGAAGAAGTTCGCGTGCTCGACCCCGGACAGCAGGCTCTGCAGCCAGGGCAGCGGGTTCTCCTCGATCCCGTAGACGGTGGGCAGCTCCAGCTGGCGCAGCCGCCAATCGGCGATGAAGCGGATGTAGCGCTTGATGTCGTCGGGCGTCATGCCCTCGATCTCGCCGGCCTCGAAGGCCAGGTCGATGAACTTGTCCTCCAGCCCCACCACAGTCTTGCAGCAGTCGACGATGTCGGCCGCGACGCTCTTGGTGACCGCCCCGGTCTCCTTGTTGAAGGCGTGATAGAGCTGGATCATGCCCTCGCAGTGCAGGCTCTCGTCGCGCACCGACCAGGACACGATCTGGCCCATGCCCTTCATCTTGTTGAAGCGCGGGAAGTTCATCAGCATGGCGAAGCTGGCGAAGAGCTGCAGCCCCTCGGTGAAGCCGCCGAACATGGCGACGGTGCGGGCGATGTCGCCGTTCGACTCCACCCCGAACTGCTGCATGTAGTCGTGCTTGGCCTTCATGGCCTCGTATTCGAGGAAAGCGCCGAACTCCGCCTCCGGCATGCCGATGGTCTCCAGCAGCAGGGCGTAGGCGGCGATGTGGACGGTCTCCATGTTGGAGAAGGCGCTCAGCATCATCTTCACCTCGGTAGGGCGAAAGACGCGGGCATAGCGCTCCATGTAGTTGTCGTTCACCTCGATGTCGGACTGGGTGAAGAAGCGGAAGATCTGGGTCAGCAGGTTGCGCTCCCCGTCATTCAGCCGCGCCGCCCAGTCCTTGCAATCCTCGCCCAGCGGCACCTCCTCCGGCATCCAGTGGACCTGCTGCTGGCGCTTCCAGAAGTCGTAGGCCCAAGGGTAGCGGAACGGCTTGTAGGCGTGGGAGGGAGTCAGAAGGCCCGGTCGGGCGCTCAGGTCGATCATCGCTAGGCCCTCTGCGGAATCATCATGCACCCAGGATAACGGGTCTTCACAGGATGTGGAGGCGCCCCGTCGCGTTGTCCACGATATGTAGTGGTCCTGTGGACATCTTCAGCGCTCGAGCCCGCAGGAGCCACACGCGATCTGAACCGACCCACGCCCCGCCAGTCCCGTCGTCCTCGAGACAAGCCCAAGGACGACGATATCGAGAGGCCATGGCCGGCGGTTCAGCCGTGCTCAATCGGGGATGGAGATTTCGGCGCCTTGCGCCTTAAGCCGGTCGAGCACGCCGTTGGGACGGAGCAGGAAGTTCAGATCGATGACCGCCACCGACTTGCCGGGCTTGACGAGGGCGGCCTCGATGGTCTGCACGCCCTCGTCGGTGCCACGGTCGAGCAGAGCCGAAACGCTTGGGATGCGCTGCAGACAGCCGGTGAGCAGCGACGCCTTGTAGGTCGCGCCCACCGTCTTCAGGTCGGCCTTCGCCCAGGCCGCCGCCATGGCCGGGACATGGGCCGACTCCTGGTCCACATCGTTCATCGCGGCGTCGAAGCAGGCGATGTTGTCGGCCACGGACAGCTTGGCCGCGGTCGCGACATAGGGGTCCAGGCGGAAATCGCCGACGTAGCGCACGGGCACATGGGCGTCCTCGGCCAGGTGCGTCACCGTGGTGCCGGGCTTGCCTTCCGACAGGCCCGCGGCCCTGCGCCAGTCGGAGATCAGCAGCAGACCGGCCACCGCGGGCTTCCAGGCGTCGTAGGTCTGGGGCTTGCCGTGGATCGAGGCGAGCAGGCGCAGGTAGCGCGCCTTCTCCGCCGGCGGCAGCACGGTCTGCAGCGTCTGGCCGTGGGCGAGCTGCAGCGGCGCGCGGTCCACCGCCAGCTTCACCAGCTCCAGGGGGCTGAGCGACGGGCGGGGCTGCAGATACAGCGCGTCGGCCCCGTCCAGCGCGTGCTCCAGCCGCAGGGTGTCCCACTGCAGTAGGTGCGGCAGCGGCGTGGCGGCGCCGAGGATGATCACCTGGGCGTCGCCCTTGGTCACCTTCCACAGCGCCGGACCGGGCAGGCGCTTGACCACGTCGATGGTCCCAACCGTCACGCCGCCCGACGTCGTCGCCTTCGCGGGCGCCCCGTCCCAGGGCGATGGCCCGGTAGGCGCCCACGGGGCCGGGGGCTGCTTCGGGGGCAGGGC
>CAXTUT010000220.1:0-4137 GCA_964247465.1 uncultured Caulobacteraceae bacterium
GCCCCCACGCGGCTGCGGCTGACCGGCGCGGTGCTGGGGCTGGCGGCAGGCGGGACCGGGGCTGCGGTTTACGCCCTGCACTGCGACGAGGCGACCGCGCCGTTCCTGGCGGTCTGGTACACCCTGGGCATGTCCGGCGCCGTGCTCATCGGCGCCCTCGCCGGCCCGCGCGTGCTGCGCTGGTGAGCGCCTGTGCCGGGTCTTGGACCCAGGCGCCTAGCAGCCCAGCCGTTCAGCCAGCTCGCTCAGGCTCGTCGCCGCATAGTCCCAGGCCTGCGCGGCGTGGGCGTCCGGGGCCAGGCGGCCGCCGTACTCCAGCGGGCGATCGACGTAGGCCGTCTGCAGGCCGCAGGCGCGGGCGGCGGCCAGGTCGCTATGGTGGGCGGCGACCAGGCACAGCTCGGCCGGCGCGATGTCGAGCATCCGGGCGGTGGCTAGGTAAGCGTCCGGTAGCGGCTTGTAGCTGCGGCTGACCTCGGCGCCCAGGATCGCATCCCATGGCAGTTTGGCGCGCCGGGCCATCTCCACCAGCAGGGCGACGTTGCCATTCGACAGGGTGACGATGGGAAAACGCCGCTTCAGCCGCGTCAGCCCCTCCACCGCGTCCGGCCAGGGGTCCAGCCGATGCCAGGCGCGGGCCAGCCCGGCCAGCCCCGCCTCACCGACAGCCTCGGGCGGAACGCCATAAGCGCCGAGCAGGTCCTCCAGCGACTCGCGGTGCAGAACGTCCAGGATGACGAAGGGACGTCGTCCGCTTCGCACCTCCTCCAGCTTGGGCTGGTAGCGCGCGCGCCAGTCGTCGGCGAACGCTCGGGGGTCGATGCGATCCAGGCCGAGCGTCGCCAGCATCGGGCCGGCGTCCCGGGCCACGCCGCTGCGCCAGTCCACCACCGTGCCGAAGACGTCGAACGCCAGGGCCTTGGGGGAAGGCATCGCGACCTCGTCTACGAAACGCCCGGGAGCAAGCCCCCGGGCGCGTCTCAGGTTCCGATCGTCAGAGCCGTCTCAGGCGAACTGGTTCATGGTGTTGTGGACACCCCCCGCCTTCAGCGCCGCTTCGCCGCCGAAGTAGCCCTTGTGCTCGTCGCCTAGGTCGGAGCCGCTCATGTTCTGGTGGCGCACGCAGGCGATGCCCTGGCGGATCTCCTCGCGCTGCACCTGCTTGACGTAGCCCAGCATTCCCTCCTCGCCGAAGTAGCGCCTGGCCAGGTTGTCGGTGGAGAGCGCCGCGGTGTGGTAGGTCGGCAGCGTGATCAGGTGGTGGAAGATGCCCGCCCGCCGGGCGCTGTCGGCCTGGAAGGTGCGGATGCGCTCGTCGGCCTCCGCCGCCAGCTCGGTGGCGTCGTAGTCCACGCTCATCAGCCTGGCGCGGTCGACGCCGGATACGTCCTTGCCCGCCGCCTTCCAGGCGTCATAGACCTGCTGTCGGAAGTTCAGCGTCCAGTTGAACGAGGGCGAGTTGTTGTAGACCAGCTTGGCGGTCGGATAGACCTCGCGCACCCGATCCATCATCGCGGCGATCTGCTCGATGTGCGGCTTCTCGGTCTCGATCCACAGCAGGTCCGCGCCATTGTCGAGCGAGGCGATGCAATCCATCACGCATCGGTCGGCGCCCGAGCCGGCGCGGAACTGATAGAGGTTGCTGGGCAGGCGCTTGGGCCGCAGCAGCTTGCCGTTGCGGTTCAAGATCACGTCGCCGTTGGCGAGGTCGCGGGGCTCCACCTCCTCGCAGTCCAGGAAGCCGTTGTACTGGTCGCCGAGATCGCCGGGCGTCGTGCTGACCGCGATCTGCTTGGTCAGGCCCGCGCCCAGCGAGTCTGTGCGGGTGACGATGACGCCGTTCTCGACGCCGAGTTCCAGGAAGGCGTAGCGGCAGGCGCGCACCTTGGCCAGGAAGTCCTCGTGGGGCACGGTGACCTTGCCGTCCTGGTGGCCGCACTGCTTCTCGTCTGAGACCTGGTTCTCGATCTGCAGTGCGCAGGCGCCGGCCTCGATCATCTTGCGGGCGAGCAGGTAGGTCGCCTCGGCGTTGCCGAAGCCGGCGTCGATGTCGGCGATGACCGGCACGACGTGGGTGGTGAACCCGTCCACCTCCTCGATCAGGGCCTCCTCCTTGGCCGAGTCGCCGGCTGCGCGGGCGGCGTCGATCTGGCGGAACAGGATGTCGAGCTCGCGCGCGTCGGCCTGGCGCAGGAAGGTGTAGAGTTCCTCGATCAGGGCCGGCACCGAGGTCTTCTCGTGCATCGACTGGTCGGGCAGGGGCCCGAACTCCGAGCGCAGCGCCGCCACCATCCAGCCTGACAGGTAGAGATACGTCCGGTCGGTGGAGCCGAAGTGCTTCTTGATGGAGATCATCTTCTGCTGGCCGATGAAGCCGTGCCAGCAGCCGAGCGACTGGGTGTAATTGGCGGGGTCGGCGTCATAGGCCGCCATGTCGCGGCGCATGATGTCGGCGGTGTAGCGGGCGATCTCCAGCCCGGTCTTGAAGCGGTTCTGCAGGCGCATGCGGGCGACGGCCTCGGGCGCGATACCGCTCCACGGTCCGTTCTTGCTCTCCACGAGCCGGGTCATTTCGATGATGTGGTCCTGGTAGGCCATGGCCGCGCGCCTCAAACGTCAACTGCGCGCCTTCTAGCGCGGGCGTCCGCCGGTGTTGAGAGACTGCGAAGTCGAACTGTACAAAGTTGACAGGATTTCCTGTGCGGTTGTACGGGTCGCACATGCCGAAAGCGGAGCGCCGCCTCTACGTCGGGCCGAGCCTGCGGCGGCTGCGGCGCGACCGCGGGCTGACGCAGGGCGACATGGGCGCCGATCTCGGCGTGTCGGCCTCCTACATCGCCCTGCTGGAGCGCAACCAGCGCCCCCTCACCGCCGAGCTCCTGCTGCGCCTGGCCCAGACCTACCAGGTCGACGTCGCGGCGCTGGCCGGGCACGGCGGGTCCGACGACTTGGGCCGGCTGCGCGCCGCTCTAAAGGACCCGCTGTTCTCCGACATCGACCTGGATTCGCTGGAAGCGAGCGACGTCACCGGCAACTTCCCCGGCGTCACCGACGCCTTCCTGCGCCTCTACACCGCCTACCAGGGCGAGCAGCTCGCTCTGGCCGACCAGGCCATCGCGGCGCGCGCGTGGGATGGCGCCGCGTCGGAGGCGGCCGACCCGGTGGCGGAGTCGCGCCGCTTCCTTGCCGCCCGGCGCAACTGCTTCCCCGCCCTGGATGAGGCGGCGGAGCGGATCGCCACGGCGGCGGCCGAGCAGGGCGGCGCGGCGGCCTATCTGAAGGCGCGCCACGACCTGCGGGTGCGCCGTCTCCCGCCCGAGGTGATGGTCGGGTCGCTCCGCCGGCTCGACCGCCACCGGCGCGAGATCGTGCTGGACGACGAGCTCGACGCCGCCAGCCAAGGCTTCCAGCTGGCGCTGCAGATCGCCTATCTGGAGCTGGGCGAGGAGATCGAGCGGGCGCTGGTCGGCGCCGGTTTCGCCAGCGAGGGCGGGGAGCGGCTGGCCCGTCGCGCCCTCGCCGGCTATGCGGCGGCCGCCGTCATGATGCCCTACGCCGCCTTCGCCCGCGCGGCGGAGGCTAGGCGCTACGACGTGGAGGCGCTCGGCCGCCAGTTCGGGGCGAGCTTCGAACAGACCGCCCACCGCCTGACCACCCTGCAGAAGCCGGGTCAGGAGCGCGCGCCCTTCTTCTTTATCCGCGTGGACGAGGCGGGCAACGTCTCCAAGCGGTTGGACGGGGCGGGCTTCCCCTTCGCGCGCCACGGCGGCGGCTGTCCGCTTTGGAGCGTGCACCAGGCGTTCCGCAGGCCGCGCCAGATCCTCACCCAGTGGCTGGAGCTGCCCGACGGCCAGCGCTTCTTCTCCATCGCGCGCACGGTCACCGCGGGCGGCGGCGGGTTCGGCCGGCCGCGGGTGGATCGCGCCATCGCGCTCGGCTGCTCGGCCGAGCACGCGAGCCGGCTGATCTACACCCGCGACACGCCCGACCCGGGGCCTGGCGGCGGTACGCCGATCGGGATCACCTGCCGGCTGTGCCACCGCAGCGAATGCGCCGCCCGCTCCGCCCCCCCGATTGGCCGGCGCATCCTGAAGGATGACATCCGCCGCACCACCGCGCCCTTCGGCTTCTCAGACA
>CAXTUT010000221.1:0-4135 GCA_964247465.1 uncultured Caulobacteraceae bacterium
TTCCGAACTGAGCGGCGACGCGCGAGGACCCCGCGCGCCGCGTCCGCCTTTGGGATCAGCCGCGGAACAGGCTGAGCAGGTTGGAGGTGGAGGAGTTGGCGATCGACAGGGCCTGGATGCCGAGCTGCTGCTTGGTCTGCAGGGCCTGCAGGGTCGCGCTCTCCGCGGCCACGTCGGCGTCCACCAGGTTGCCGATGCCCTGGGTCAGCGTGCTGCTGAGCTGGGACACGAAGCTGAGATTGGTGGTGACGGCGTTGGACTCGGTGCCGAGCTTGGAGACCGCCAGGTTCACGTTGTTGATCGACGTGTTGATCGTGGTCAGCAGGTTGGAGGCCTGGGTGGCCGTGGTGAAGGAGGAGTTGGCCGTCAGGGTCAGGTTGGCCCCGCCGAGCGCCAGAGACTGGGCCGCCAGGGTCAGCTTGGCGGTGCCGCTCGGTCCCGACAGGGCGTAGAGCGTCGCGCCGCCGGTCTTGATCAGGTTGGCGCCGTCGAAGCTGGCGTTGGCGACCGCGTTCTTGATCTGGCCGATCAGCGAGGTGAAGTCGGAGTTGATGGCCGCCCGGTCGCTGGTCGACAGCGAGGTGTCGGAGCCTTCCAGCGCCTTGGCCTTCACCTGGTTCAGCAGGTCGGAGATGGTCTGGCCCGTGGTCACGGCCACGTCCAGCACCGAGGACGCCCGGTTCAGCGAGTCGGTGACCGCGCCGAGCGAGGTGACCTGGGCGCGCTGGCCCTGGGCGATGGCGTAGATGGAGCCGTCGTCCTGGGCGCCGGCGACGCGCAGGCCGGTGGAGACCTGGCTCTGGGCGTTCTGCAGCTGGGCGTTGGTGGAGTTCAGGGTCTGCAGCGCCACCAGGGCGCCGACATTGGTGTTGATGCTGTTCAGCGACATGAGAGTAAGTCCTTTTTCATCGGTATCCGGCGCCGTTTTGGCGTCGAGAGCGTTTTGCTCGTGGACCCCTACGCAAGCTCAGGGCCAGCGGCGGATAGGTCCGGGCGACCCCTAAGCCTTTGATTTCTAGTGTTTACCGGTTGGAAACGATGCCGTTTCTGCCGGGTGGCGGCGCGGCTCCCGGCAGGATTTGCCGGGTGACGCGGCAGCTTCTGCCGAGCCGCGATGCGGCAGACGCGCCCCGGCCTCAGAGTCCGCGATCTCGCCTAGCCTGACGGGAGCGCCTAGATGAGGGCGGCCATGGCATCGTCGCTCGTACAGACCGGACCGCTCGAGGCCGCCGAGGCGGCGGTGCTTGAGGCCGTGCGCCTGCCGCCGGGCGCCCGGATCGTGGCCGCCATGTCGGGCGGGGTGGACTCCACGGTGACCGCCGCCCTGCTCAAGCGCGCGGGCTACGACGTGGTGGGCGTGACCCTGCAGCTCTACGACCACGGCGCAGCGATCAAGAAGGCCGGGGCGTGCTGCGCCGGCCAGGACATCCGCGACGCGCGTCAGGCGTCCGAGCGCATCGGCATCCCCCACTATGTGCTCGACTACGAGAGCCGTTTCCGCAGCGAGGTGATCGACGACTTCGCCGACGCCTACCTGCGTGGCGAGACGCCGATCCCGTGCGTGCGCTGCAACCAGACGGTCAAGTTCCGCGACCTGCTGGATGTCGCGCGCGATCTGGGCGCCCAGGCCATGGCGACCGGCCACTACGTGCGACGCGTGGTCGGCCCCGGCGGTCCTGAACTGCACCGGGGCGCGGACCCGGCGCGCGACCAGAGCTACTTCCTGTTCGCCACCACACACGCCCAGCTGGACGACCTGCGCTTCCCGCTCGGCGCCATGCCCAAGGCGCGGGTGCGCGAGGCGGCGACGGCGCTGGGGCTCGCGGTGGCGGACAAGCCGGACAGCCAGGACATCTGCTTCGTGCCCGAAGGCCGCTACTCCACCCTGATCGACAAGCTTCGGCCAGACGCCGCCGGCGCCGGCGAGATCGTCCACATGGATGGGCGGGTTCTAGGCGCCCACGGCGGCGTCTCCCGCTTCACCGTGGGCCAGCGGCGAGGCCTGAACGTGGCGGTGGGCAAGCCCCTGTTCGTCGTGGCGCTGGAGCCTGAGCGCAAACGCGTCGTGGTCGGCCCGCGCGAGGCGCTGCTGACCTGCGCGCTGGCGATGAAGGAGACCAACTGGCTCGGCGGGGCGGCCACCCTGGAGGCCGCGGCGCGCGAGAGCCGCGCCGTCCTGGCCCGCGTGCGCTCGACCCGCGATCCCGCCGTCGCGCGACTGGCCCTGCGCGAGGGCGAGCCCGCGCTGCTGTTCGACGAGGCGGAAGAGGGCGTCTCGCCGGGACAGGCCTGCGTCCTCTACGACGTAGACGCCCCCGATCGCCTGCTTGGCGGCGGCTTCATCGCCCGCACGTGGCGCGCCGCCGTGGATCGGTCCGCCGTCGAGCCGGTGCTGGCGCCTGCGCTTTAAGCGTTTGCGCTGCAGCAAGGCAGACGTGAAAAGTTCACGCGCGCCCCACAAATTCTAGGTGGACGGCCTGGGGCCGACCAGACATCTTGGCGTCGCGCCTTCGGGCGTTTCCTCCCTATGAACTCGGCCGCGGCAACCCCGCGGCCGCTTTTTTTTTGGTGGCGGAGACCTGCCCGCGGCCGCTCAAGCCGGTTCGGGATAGGCGACGTGGGCGGACACCAGGCCCAGCGGGACCGTGGTGGCGTTCTTCACGCTGCGCACCACGATGCGGCTCTCCACGTTGGAGACCAGGCCCAGCGACAGCAATCGCTCCCGCAGGAAGTCGTCGAAGGCGTGCATGTCGCGGGTGACCACGCGCAGCACGTAGTCCATGCCGCCGGTCACGGTGGCGCACTGCGTCACCTCCGGCCAGCGCACCACCGCGCGCTCGAACGCCTCCAGGTTCTCCTTGGTGGGCAGCGACAGCTTGATCTCGGCGTAGACCTCGAAGCCCAGGCCGAGCTGCTCGCGATCGAGCAGGGTGACGCGGCCGCGGATGACGCCCACGTCCTCCAGCCGCTTGATGCGCCGCCAGCAGGGCGAGGACGACAGCCCCACCCGCTCGGCGATCTCGGCCACCGACAAGGCGGCGTCGTGCTGGATCAGATCGAGGATCTTGGCGTCCACCGCGTCGAGCACTTCGGGCAAGGCGTTCTCCAGGACGGCCCGATCTGGGTCGGACATTGCGTCTGGGGCTGGGTTCGCACGCCATTTGGAGAGGATCAAGCCCATTCGGCCTTGCCGGCGCCGACAGGCGGCGCCGCGTCGCCTGTCGTCCGCCGACCGAAGCGCCTATTCCACGGCGATGACGGATTTACCGACGATCGGCGGCGCACGGCGGCTCCTCGACAGGCTGACGGCCGGCCTCGGCGTATGGGGAGCGCTGGCCGTCGCCGGCGTCGTGCTGCTCGCCGCCGGCCTGCAGATCGGGCTCGAAGGTCACGACGCGCTCTGGCTGGACGAAAGCTGGACCGGCGCGATCGTCGCCCAGCGCGGCTGGAGCGCCACGCTGCAGCAGATCTACTGGGACGTGAACGCGCCGCTCTACTACGTCGTGATGAAGCTGTGGAGCGGGGTCTTCGGGCTGTCGGACCTGGCGTTGCGGACGCCGAGCCTGATCTGCGCGGCCGCCACGCCCTTGGCCGCGGCCCTCCTGCCCACGCCAGGCCTGAACCGGGCCCAGCGGCTGGGATGGGCGGCGGTGCTGGCCTTCTGGTTCCCGGCGCTTTGCTACGCGCAGGAGGCTCGCTGCTACGCCCTGCTGCTGCTGGTCAGCACGGTGCAGACCGTGGCGTTCATGCGCCTGATGCAGGCTCCGGGGACCCGCCGCGCGGCGATCTGGGCCGCGCTGGCGGCGACCGCGATCCTGACCCACTACGATGCGCTCTATCTCGGCGCCGCGCAGGGCCTGATCTATCTGGCCCGCTTCCCGAGGCGCGCGGCGGCGAGCTGGCTGGCGGCGCTGGCGTTCGTCCCGGCGTTCGGCTGGCTGGCGTTCCACTGGCCGCGCATCGCCGAGTTCGCCCGCCCCGACATCGCCTGGTACGCGCCGATCCGCCCAACGGAGCTGCCGGCGATCGCGGGCTATCTCGCCGACGGCGGCCCGCCGATCGCGGGATGGCTGGCCGCGCTGGGGCTCAGCGCGCTCAGCCTGCGGCTGCTGCCCCTGCCGCGGAGCAACAGGGA
>CAXTUT010000222.1:0-4126 GCA_964247465.1 uncultured Caulobacteraceae bacterium
AGGCGGGAGACAAGGTCTTCCACCAGAAGTTCGGAGGCGGTGCAGTGGTGGCCGTGGAGGGCAACAAGCTGACGGTGGCCTTCAGCAAGGCCGGCGAGAAGAAGGTGCTGGACAGCTTCGTGGAGCGGGGGTGAGAGGGACGGACTGCCAAAGCACACGCTGGGTGTGCATACGGATGGAGCAGAGACGCTCGGAGCTAGTCCTGCCCAGCGCGAGCTGGGCAATGTGCTGTGGCGGGCTTCTCCTTCGCCTTGTAGAGGCCATCTTGGTCAAGGGTGATGTCGAACACTGTTTCGGAGTCGTAAGTGCCTCCATTATGAGCCTGATCCTTGAAGCAGGCGATAAGGTGGTCTGGCCGCCGCTCCAAGATCGACAAGCTCAAGCTCCACCCGCCACCTGCCTCTGAAAGGAACGCCACTCCATTCACAACTTGACTTTGCGTAAAGCCATATTGTTCCGGCGTTAACTTCATGGCGACCCGGCGGGGTCCCGTAGAATTAGGGAAGGAAGTTAGGTCAAGCTTCCGTATTACTTGTGCCGGCGTGGCAACTCCACTGGCGCTCGCGGCGGCGGAAGCTGAGCCGAGGCATGCGATAAGCGATACCAAGAGCGATGATCCGACGAGTAGCTTCATATCGTAAATCCTGAACAAGGTGTCCAAGCGACTATAGCCGAAATTACGTGCCAAGGTGATGGTGCTGTAGCTCCTAAGCGACCATCAGGCAGGGAGCCAAAAGCCGACGTTGCGCGCTTTGCTCTATCTTTTGGCTTGGCCCGCAAAGCGGCGGGTCGCCTCAGGGGTGCAGGCGGACGGGTGCGGGCTGAACGCCTAAGGAGGACCGATAGGTGTCGATACAGCCGCTGGATCTGAAGCCCCTGAAGTCTGCGTCGCCTTCACCGGAACAGCCAGGTGAGCGCCTTGGAATGGCGGCTCCCCTTCTCACCATCTGGCTTGTCGCCCTGGCGGCGCTGCTCACGGCCGTGTCCCTGCGGGCCTATCTCTACATCCCCTTCTTCGACGTCCATGACTGGATCGCGGAGGTCTTCCGGGTCGAGCGGACGCACGACTGGCTCGGCTATCTGTGGACGCCCCACACCGCCGAACGCATCCCGTGGATTCGGCTGATCGAATGGATCGACGTCGACGTCGGGCGCGCGCAGGCCCCGAGCTTCCTCATCGCCGGCATGGCGGCCTGGCTGGTGGGCTGCTTGCCCTTCGCCGTCTTCATCCTGCGGTCCGCCCTGCCGCGAGGAAGGAGGATAGTCGTTCTCCTGCTTGGCGCGGTTCTTCTGACTCAGGTCAGCCTCGCTGAGGATTTCGCCTTTCCGGTCTTCTGCGTCTATCTGCTCGCGGCGGGACCAGCGCTCGGCGCGGCGGTGCTGCTGCAGATGGCGCCCGCCAGCGGCCTTCGTGCGTGGACCTTCTGGGCCGCGATGGTCCTCGCCGCTGCGGCGAGCGGGGGCAATGCGGCGGGCTTGGCGATCTGGCCGGCGCTGCTCATCACCGCCGCCCTGCAGAGGCGCGGGCGCGAGCAGTTCTTTGCGCTGTTGATCTGCTCAGCCCTCGTCATCGCCACCATAGAATCGGGCCTGGGCGCGCCGAGCGACTCGCTTGGGCGAGACGGACGGCCTTTGGGCGCGCACCTGGCGAAGATGGCCGTCTACGCCCTGCACTTCGTCGGCCTGCCCTGGACGCAGCAGACGCATTCCGGCCTGGCGCTTGCGATCGGCGCGGCGATCCTGGCCGTGGCGATCAAGGTGTTGGCCAAAGCCGCGCGCTGGACCCCGGACAGACCGGCCGCCCAATTGGCCGGAGTGGCTTTGGCGTTGATCCTGTTTGGCCTCGTCACCGCGGCGATGGCCACGATCGGGCGCGTCGACGAGCAGACGATCGCAAGCGTCCCGACGCGCTACACGCCGTTCGCCACCCTGCTGCAGCTCGGAGTGCTCATGGGCCTGGCTGCAGACATCGAAACGTTCCGGCGCCCGGCTTGGGCCTCCCCCGCGATCGCTGGCCTGCTGACCCTCGCCATATTCGCCAGCGATCTGCATGTGGCGAGAAGCCTGCCCGGAGCGTCGCGCCGCGTCGTGGCCGCGAGCCGAGCCTTCGACCAGGACGGCGTCGCCATTCACGACCACATCCTCATGCATCCACGCCCCGCCTTCGCAGCCGCCATCCGGCGGGAGCTGGCGGCGCGCGGCCTGCCTCACTGAGCTCCGGACCGGCGCGCTTTACGCCGACGCTCCCGCACCGCATACCCCGCCGCCATGCACCTGCCGCAGGCCAAGCTCACCGCCGTGCTCGAGCGGTTCCGGGAAGTGGAGGCGCGCATGTCGGCCGCGCGCTTCAACCCTCTCCACTGGGCCAGCCGGCGGCGGCCACGCTGGCGGGGGCGGGCGGGAGCGCCTAAGAGGCCGCCGCACTCTTCCGGAGCCGAAGCCCATGTCCCATCCCGCCCTCTCCAAAGGCCGCACCGCAGTGATCACCGGGGCGGCCAGCGGCATCGGGCTGGCGGCGGCCAAGACGCTGGCCCGGCGGGGGATGAACCTCGTCATGGCCGACCTCGACGCCGCCAAGCTTGAAGAGGCCCGGGCGGGGGTGGAGGCTGTGGCGCAGGGCGCCCGGGTGCTGGCGCAGGCGACCGACGTCGCCCGGCCCCAGGATGTGCAGGCGCTGAAGACCGCGGCCTATGACGCCTGCGGCGAGGTGAACCTGCTCATGAACAACGCGGGGACAGGCCTGAACCCCGGCAAGCCTTGGGAAGACGCCGAGGGTTGGCGGCGACTGCTGGAGGCGAACCTCTGGGGTCCCATCCACGGGGTGCAGGCCTTCGTGCCGGCCATGCTGGAGGGCGGCCGGCCGGGGCTGGTGGTCAACACGGGCTCCAAGCAGGGGATCACCCTGCCCCCCGGCAACAGCGCCTACAACACCTCCAAGGCGGCGCTGAAGGCCTATACCGAGCTGCTCGCCCACGAGCTGCGCAACGCCGCGCCCGGCCGCCTGTCCGCCCACCTGCTGATCCCCGGCTGGACCTACACCGGCATGACCAGGGCGAGCGCGGAGAAGCCGGCCGGCGCCTGGAGCGGCGAGCAGGTGGCGCAGTTCATGCTGGAGGCGCTGGAGCGCGGCGACTTCTACATCCTGTGCCCGGACAATGATACGCCGCGGGCCCTGGACGAGCGGCGCGCCGCCTGGAGCGCGGGCGATCTGATCGAGAACCGACCGGCACTCTCGCGCTGGAGCCCGGACCACAAGGACGCGTTCGCAAACTTCATGGCCGGCGGCTGATCCCGCAGGCGTGCGGCTCACGGCTCCCGCACGATCATGTTCAGACCGGCGCGCTCAGCCGTACGGACCAGGGCCTTGTCGAAGGTGACGAACGCCTCGCAACCCTCGGCCTCCGCGAGGTGGACAGCGTCGGCGAACTCCAGGCCGGCCTCCGCCGCATCGAAGGCGCGACGCACCGCGGCGGGGTCGCGCACCTTCACCGTCTCAAGCCCCATAAACGCCCTGAGCTTTTTAATGACGTCACTCTTGGAGGCCTGGTAAGCGCTCCGCAGCACCCACTCCGTTTCAAGCAGCACGGTCATGGTCACGAGAACGTCGGTCGACAGCACCAGATTTCTCGCTGCGAGAGCTTGATCCAGATCGTCCTTGACGAGGATGCGAACGAGCAGATTGGTGTCAACGGCGAGCACGTCGCCGCGCCTGCATCATGACGCCGGCGTCCATCTGCGCGATCGTCTTGGATGGGCCCTTGTAGGGCAGCGAGCCGAAAACGTCCTCGATCCGGGTGGGCGCGAACAGCGGCTCCTCCCGCAGCAGCACGCCTTCGAGCCTGTTCTCGACCACAAGGCGGGTGCCGGCGCTCCAACGGCGCTGATCGCGAATCCCCTTCGGCACGATGACCTGGCCCTTGGTGGACACGACCGTAACCGGCGCGTCCTGGGACGTGGATGATGGCGGCATGATCGTCTCCTTCCAGGTAAGAGCGTGGTAAGATAAGCCGGACGGCGTCCGCAGGCAATCGGGCCCGCTTTACCTGCGTGCGCGCCGGCTCCATACGCGTCCCATGCACCTGCCGCAGGCCAAGCTCACCGCCGTGCTCGAGCGGTTCCGGGAAGT
>CAXTUT010000223.1:0-4096 GCA_964247465.1 uncultured Caulobacteraceae bacterium
GTCAACGCCGGCTGCGCCAACGCCTTCACCGGGCCGGCGGGCGACGAGGCGGTAAGCCGCATCGTCGACGCGCTCAGCGCGGAGATCGGCTGCCGCGCCGAGGCTGTGCTGACCGCCTCCACCGGCGTCATCGGCGTCGTGCTGCCCTATGGCAAGGTGCTGAACCGGCTCGAGCAGCTGACGCTCAGCCTCGATCCCGTCAAGTGGGAGCACGCCGCGCGCGCCATCATGACCACCGACACCTTTCCCAAGGGGGCGGTTGCTGAGGCTAGGATCGACGGGGTGACGGTGCGGATCGCCGGCATAGCCAAGGGCTCGGGCATGATCGCGCCCGACATGGCCACCCTGCTGGGCTTCGTCGCCACCGACGCCAACCTGACGCCCGCGGTGCTGCAAGCCTTGCTGGCGGCGGGCGTGCACGACAGCTTCAACGCGGTGACGGTGGACGGCGACACCTCCACCAACGACACGCTGCTGCTGTTCGCCACCGGACGCTCCGGCTCCGCTCAGGTGGCGAACCCCGGCGACCCGCGGCTGGTGGGCTTCCGCGCCGCGCTCGACGCGGTGCTGCTCGACCTGGCCCAGCAACTGGTCCGCGACGGAGAGGGCGCGCGCAAGTTCGTGCGCGTGGCGGTGGAGGGCGCGGTGTCCGACGCCTCAGCCCGCAAGATCGCACGCACGATCTGCGAGAGTCCGCTGGTCAAGACCGCCATCGCCGGCGAGGACGCCAACTGGGGGCGCATCGTGATGGCGACCGGCCGCTCCGGCGAGCCGGTGGACAAGCTCAAGCTCGGCGTTCGCTTCGGCCCGCTCGTGGCCGCACATGACGGCGCGGTCTCGCCGACCTACGACGAGGCGGCGATGAGCGCCTACATGAAGCAGGCCGAGATCGACATCGGCGTGTCCGTGGGCTTAGGCGCAGGCCGCGCGATCATGTGGACCTGCGACCTGACCCACGGCTACGTCTCCATCAACGGCGATTACCGCAGCTGAACACGCGTAGGCCGACCGTCATCCGCCAGCCTATCGCGATAGCAGCGTATAGCCGGTGAAGCGGCAGCTCACGGGGTCGCGCTCCAGCCGGATGCGGGCGGTCTGTCCGAGAAAGATCGTCCGGTCGTCGGAGCCTATGGCGAAGCCAAGGACTTCAGGCCGCCCACCCGCCTCGCCCGCCTCCACGTGGAAACTCAGTGGCGCAGGCGTGTAGGCGTAAAAGTCCGCGGCGGAGCTGACCGCCGTCGCGTGCCCCAGCCTGCGCTGGAGCGCGCCCAGCGAGTCTCCGAGACGAATGCCGTCGACGCTCATGAACGGCTGGAAGTCGGTTGGCGCAGGATCTGAGGCGCCCGACTCGGCGGTGGAGTCGCTGCGCGACGGCCCGCAGCGCGACGTCGACAGCGCGTAGGTCTGATCGGTGCTGATCCTAACCACTCGCCCTCCCTGGTAGATCAGATAGAGGAGCCGGAAGTGCAGCGCCGTGGCCGGGCGTCTGGCGGCGTCGGCGGCCAGCGCCCTTGGGAAGACGTAGATTGCGCTCTGGTCCGCGATCGGACGGGCCTCGCCGTCTGAGGCGTCAGTCTGCGAATCCGCCGGTCCGAGTAGGCGCTCGACATCGCCCCGCGCCATGCCGATGGCGATCGGGCCGACCCGCCAGCAGACCGGATCGACCTTGGCGGCTAGACCGG
Source organism: uncultured Caulobacteraceae bacterium (assembly GCA_964247465.1). GTDB lineage: Bacteria > Pseudomonadota > Alphaproteobacteria > Caulobacterales > Caulobacteraceae > CAHJWH01. Next base: position 1,683 of record CAXTUT010000223.1, read on the forward strand.
CGGCCTGCCGTCTGATCTGCGCTTGGCAGCGCCCGTCCCGCCCAAGGCCGCGGGCGGTTGGAGCGGTCCCGTCGCCCAGCGCTGCGGCGTGGCCGAGGTCTCCAGCTGCGCTCACGAGCGCCGTCAGCGCGACCGCCGTGGAGCGGATCAGGACAAAGTTTCGCATACCCACCTCACACGACGTCTTCTAACGCAGGCCGCTCCGCCGCGCACGGCTCGCATTGCCTTGGCCGTTGCGCACGACCTATAAGCCAGTCGCTTCAGGCGAGGGCGATCAGGGCATGGCGCTGGATTTCACAGCCGCGCGCGTGAACATGGTGGAGAACCAGGTCCGCACCAACGACGTGACGGACCTGCCGATCCAGGACGCCATGCGCGTGGTTGCGCGCGAGCGGTTCTGCCGTCCCGGCAAGGCCTACCTCGCCTACGCCGAGGCCGCCGTCGAGTACGCCGCCGGCCTCTACCTGATGGAGCCACGCGACGTGGCCAAGATGCTGCAGGCCGTCTACCCCGAGCCGGGCGAGACGGCGTTGGCCGTCGCCGCCCCTTACGCCGCCGCGTTGCTGGCCAGGATGGACGTGCATGTGACCCTGCGCTTGCCCGACCAGGCGGCGGCGGACGCGGTGGCGCGGGCGCTGGACGGGCTGGACGTGCGCACGGTGGTCGGCGCGCTCGCCGACGATCCCGGCGGACCCTACGACGTGATCGTCTGCGAGGCCGCCGTGCCTTCGGTCCCGCAGGCCTGGCGCGACGCCCTGGGCGTCGGCGGCCGGCTCTGCGTGGTCGAGCGCGATGGGCCGGTCGGCAAGGCGCGGCTCTACATGCGGGGGGACGACGGCCTGCTGGCGCGCCGCGAGGTGTTCGACTCAAGTCCCCACGCCCTGCCGGACTTCAAGCCGGCGGCGCGGTTCGCCTTTTAGGCGGTCGCCTTCAGTTCGGCGCGCAGGCGCGGGTTGCGCCAGACCTGCGTGCCGTCGGCGCTCGTCATCGCCTCCTGCGACTTGGCTCCGGGATAGAAGATGAATCGGGTCGGACTTTCGCCTTCCAGCACCCAACCGGCTCGCCAGAACAGGTCGAACAGGTCGCCGTCGAGCTTGCGCGAGTGCACGCCGAGGCAGACGCGCGCCACGCGGCGGTTCAGTCGCGTGAGCGCCGAACGGCAGATGTCGAACTCCCCGCCCTGGACGTCGATGTGCACGAGATCCCAGACGGTTTCGGCTTTCAGGAGCGAGCGGAAGCCGCGGACCTCGACGCGGCGCGTGCGCCCGATCGCGCGTCCGAGATAGTCGCCGTTCGCGTCCATCGGCCGGTTGCCGTAGAGCGTCTCATTGTCGCCGGCGATCGGCCAGCGCGCGACGCCGCCATGCACCCCGACCGCCGCGTTGATCAGCACATGCTCGCTCGGATCAAGGCCATTGTCCAAAAAGTGCTGGCGGACAGTCTCGTAGTGGTGCGGCTCGGCCTCCACCGCGGTCGCCTGCACGTCGGTGAGGCCTCGACGGCGCGCGAGCACGCTTCCGGCCACCGCCGCAGGGCCCCAGCCGGCCCCCAGCTCCATGATCCGGTAGCGGCCCTGCGCCGACAGCACACTGCGCATGACGGCCAGCCATTCGGTGGCCTCCCAATGCCAGTTGCCCGGAGACGGCACGCCCACCACTGCGCCGTCGTGGTCCGCCATCTCCGGCCACAGGCTCTTCACCCGCGTGCGGATGCCATAGACCTCGGTGATGAAGCCGGGCTCGCTCTTCAGGTCGTCGGCCTTCAGGGCGTCCAGCAAGGCCACTTCGTCTTCCTTGAAGCCGAAGTAGGTGTAGAAGCGAAGTTCCTGATCAGTGACGCGGCGTCCGGCTATCGAGAATTCATGGTCGCTCATACGAGATGCACGGTGTCCGCTGCGGCTTGAAAGCGGCCGCTAGCTAGCATGCTCCGCCGCGGCTGCGCCAGGAGCGGGCGCGGGGGAGACGAAGGACAGGCCGGCTGTGAAGGCGGTGGTGTAGGCTGCGCGATAGTCCAGGGTCTTGGGGTGCAGGCCGAGCCCGGCGCCCACGTCGAAGACGCGCTTCCAGGTGGCGTCGGTCATGGCGCCGATGCCGCCCGCCACGGCGTCGCCGCCAGTGACCAGGCCATAGCGGCGCATCTGGGTGCGGGCATGGTCGAGCAGGTCGGGCGTCATCTCGCGGTTAAGCTTCAGGATCATCGCGTCGGCGGGCCCGGCGTCGCCGTGCAGGTAGGACGCCCACCCCTCAGCGCTCGCCTCGACGAAGGCCTGCACCGCCCTCGCGTCGGCGGCGATCAGCCTGTCCGGAGCGAGCACCATGGCGGCGTACCCGGGATAGCCGTTGTCGGCGAGCAGGAAGACCTCGGGCGCGCGGCCCAAGGCCTTCGGGAGGGTGTAAGGCTCGGAGGTCACGTAG
>CAXTUT010000224.1:0-4034 GCA_964247465.1 uncultured Caulobacteraceae bacterium
GCCCTATCCCACCCACCATCATTGACCGCGAAGCCCGACTGCGCTTGACCCGGGGTCCGCCTCCCGCCTAGCGGACGCCATGCCTTCCGCCTGCCGCCTCTATCTGATCACCCCGCCGGCCCTGCCGGACCTGGAAGGCTTCGCCAGCGAGTTCCAGGCGGCGCTCGACGCGGGCGACGTGGCCGCCATGCAAATCCGGCTGAAGGACGTGAACGACGACGAGATCGCCCGCGCCGTGACCGCCCTGCAGCCCGTAGCGCAGGCGCGCGGCGTGGCGGTGATCCTGAACGACCGGCCAGACCTCGCGGCCCGCCTGGGCTGCGACGGCGTGCACGTGGGCCAGCAGGACGCGTCCTACGCCGAGGCGCGCCGGGCGGTGGGACGAGACGGCGTTGTCGGCGTCACCTGCCACGACAGCCGCCACCTGGCCATGGAGGCGTCTGAGGCGGGAGCGGACTACGTCGCCTTCGGCGCCTTCTTCGACACCGCGACCAAGGCGGCGAGCCACCGCGCCGAGCTGGATCTGCTCACCATCTGGCAGGAGAGCATGCAGACGCCCTGCGTGGCGATCGGCGGGATCACCGTGGAAAGCGCAGAGGCGCTGGCGCAGGCAGGCGCGGACTTCCTGGCCGTCAGCGCGGGCGTGTGGCGCCATCCCCAGGGTCCGGCTGCGGCCGTAAGGGGGTTCGACGCGGCCATGGCGGCGGGCGTGGCGAAGCGGTATGGCTGAACAGATGTCCGTCGGCTGCGATCCCCACCACGCGCCCGCGCGCCGGCCCCACACCTGAGCCTCCAGCCTCGCCGCATGCTCCACATCCAGCGCTATCTGTTCAAGGAACTGCTGCTGCCCACGCTTGCGGCCACCGCGGCGCTCGCCGGCGTGGCGGTGCTCAGCGCCAGCCTGCAGCTCCTGACCGTGGTGGTCAGCCAGCGCCAGGGCGCGTGGCTGTTCCTGGAGCTGGTCGGGCTGACCGTTCCCTATCTGATCTCCTTCGTGCTGCCGATCGCCGCCTTCGTGGCCACGCTGTTCGTCGTCAACAAGCTGCACACCGAGCAGGAGATCGTGGTCTGCTTCGCCGCGGGCATGAGCCGCTGGCAGGTGGCGAGCCCGGCGCTGCGCCTGTCGGCCTGGGCGGGCATGGCCATGCTGGTGGTCACGCTCTGGATCGCGCCGACCTGCAGCCGCATTTCCCGCGAGGTGCTGTTCAAGATCCGCACCGACCTGGTCGGCAGCCTGGTCAAGGAGGGCCAGTTCGCCGAAAGCCCGGGCGGCCTGACCGTCTACGCTCAGCGGGTGGACGCGGAGGGGCGGCTGCACAACCTGTTCCTGCACCAGCTCCGGTCCGACCGCAGCTCGGCCACCTATGACGCGAAGACCGGGGTGATCGTGCGCCGTCGCGGCGCGCCGGTGCTGGTCATGCGCGACGGCTCCAACGAACAGTTCACCTCCACCGGCACGCTGAACTACCTGCGCTTCGACGAGTACACCCTCGATCTCAGCCCCTACGTCGACACCGCCGACGTGCTCGCCTACAAGCCGTCCGACATGTACCTGCACGAGCTGGTGTTCCCCGACCCCCACGCGCACCTGAACAAGCCGTTGCTGAAGAAGATGGCGGCGGAGTGGAACTCGCGGCTGACCGCGCCGATGTACGTCCCGCTGTTTGTGCTGTTCGCCCTGATCGCGGTGCTGGGCGGCGCGTTCAGCCGGCTGGGCTATGGACGGCGGATCGGGGTGGCGGCGCTCTGCGCGCTCATGGTCAGGCTGCTCGGCATCACCATCCAGGCGCTGTGCGAGTCCACCCCGGCGCTGAACGTCCTGCAGTGGGTCGTGCCGCTCGTCTTCCTGTGGTTCGCCGCGCGCACCCTGTTCGGCGCGGCCAGGACGGTCTCGCACGACGCGCCCCTCGGGACGGCGCTGCAGCCGCTGGGCGCCTGAGCCGCGCGGGCTGCACCCGTCTGAGGAACGGCCCGCTCAGGCCTGCGCGTTGCCATCGCCTCATTTGACGTGACATCTGCCCCGATGGACGACGCGCCCAGCCTCTCGACCCGAGCCGCCGACCCAGCGCCGCTCGCCGCTCGCATCCTGGCCAGCCTGACGTACCGTATCGGCAAGGACGCCCGCGCCGCACGCCCGCACGACTGGCTGGCCGCCGCCATCCTCACTCTTCGCGACCAAATCATCGACGCCTGGATGCGCTCCACCCGCGAAGCCCACGCGGCCGGCGCCAAGCGGGTGTATTATCTCAGCCTGGAATTCCTGATCGGCCGGCTGCTGCGCGACGCCCTGTCCAACCTCGGCGTGGTGGAGGAAATGCGCGCGGCGCTCGCCGTTCATGGGGTGGAGCTGGACACGCTGGAGGCGCTGGAGCCGGACGCCGCGCTCGGCAACGGCGGCCTGGGCCGGCTGGCGGCGTGCTTCATGGAGAGCCTGGCGAGCCTGGACCTGCCCGCCTATGGCTACGGCATCCGCTACGTCAACGGCATGTTCCGCCAGCGCATCGACAACGGCTGGCAGGTGGAGTTGCCGGAGACCTGGCTGGCGCTGGGCGATCCCTGGGCGTTCGAGCGCCGCGAGAGCGCCTACACGATCGGGTTTGGCGGCGAGGCGTTTACGGACGCCGACGGCCGGGTCGAGTGGCGCGCGGCCGAGCGGGTGATCGCCGTTGCCGTCGATACGCCGGTGGTGGGCTGGCGCGCCCGACGGGTGAACACGCTTCGCCTGTGGACCGCACGCGCGGTGGATCCCCTGCGGCTCGACGCCTTCAACGCCGGCGACCACATGGGCGCCCTGGCCGAGGGCAACCGGGCCGAGGCGCTGACCCGGGTGCTCTATCCGGCCGACTCCAACGCTGCGGGTCAGGAGTTGCGTCTGCGCCAGGAGTATTTCTTCTCCTCCGCCTCGCTCCAGGACATCGTGCGACGCCACGTGCAGTACTTCGGCGACGTGCGCACGCTCGCCGACAAGGCGGCGGTGCAGCTCAACGACACCCATCCCGCGGTGTCGGTGGCCGAGCTGATGCGGCTGCTGATCGACGTGCACGGCCTGGGCTTCGAGGAGGCCTGGGCCATCTGCCAGGCCACCTTCGGCTACACCAACCACACCCTGCTGCCCGAGGCGCTGGAGACCTGGCCGCTGCCGTTGTTCGAGCGGCTGCTGCCGCGCCACATGCAGTTGGTCTACGCCATCAACGCGCGGCTGCTGCGCGAGGCGCGCGCAGAGCCCTGGGCGGACGAGCGCGCCGTCGCCGCCATCTCCCTGATCGAGGAGGGGGGCGAGCGGCGCGTGCGCATGGCCAACCTGGCCTTCGCCGGCGCCCACAGCGTCAACGGCGTGGCGGCCCTGCACACCGCCCTGATGAAGCAGACGGTGTTCGCCGACCTGCACCGGCTTTACCCGCAGCGGATCAACAACAAGACGAACGGCGTCACCCCCAGGCGCTGGCTGCAGCAGTGCAACCCCCGTCTCACCGCCCTGCTGCGCGAGACCATCGGCGACGCCTTCCTGGACCGGACCGACGCGCTGGAGGCGCTCGGGGATTACGCCGACGACCCGGCGTTCCAGGCCCGCTTCGCCGCGGTCAAGCGCGCCAACAAGGCGGCCCTGGCCGATCAGCTGCGCGAGCTGCTCGGCCTGCGGCTCGACCCCGACGCGCTGTTCGACGTGCAGATCAAGCGCATTCACGAGTACAAGCGCCAGCTGCTCAACCTCGTGGAGACCGTGGCGCTCTACGACCAGATGCGCGCCCACCCGGAGCGGGCGTGGACGCCGCGTGTGAAGATCTTGGCCGGCAAGGCGGCCTCCAGCTACGCCAACGCCAAGCTGATCATCAAGCTGGCCCACGACGTGGCGCGCCGGGTGAACGCGGACGCGTCGGTTGGCGACCTGCTGAAGGTGGCGTTCGTGCCCAACTACAACGTCTCGCTGGCCGAGCTGATCGTGCCGGCCGCCGACCTGTCGGAGCAGATCTCCACGGCCGGCATGGAGGCGTCGGGCACCGGCAACATGAAGCTGGCGCTGAACGGCGCGCTGA
>CAXTUT010000225.1:0-4033 GCA_964247465.1 uncultured Caulobacteraceae bacterium
CCGCTGCGCCTGCGCGCCCGCGCGCTCCAGCCGCCCGATCAGGCCGCGCGCGGTCTCGATGCGGGCGAGCAGGTCGTCGTGGGCGCTTTCGGACGCGGTCTTCAGCGCCTGCAGGCCGGCTTCGGCGCGGGCTGCGGCCTGATTCAGCTCGATGGCGGCGGCGGCGAAGCCGGCCTGGCTGTCGCGCAGCGTCTTCAGCCGGGCGTTCAGCCGCAGGCCGAGCGCCAGCGCCAGCGCCAGCAGCAGCGCCAGCAGGCCGTCCATGCCGAGCGCGATCGGGCTCACCGCTTCGCGCCCGCGGCGGCCTTGGCCGACGCCAGCGCCTTGCGCGCGGCGACGTTGAGCGGCGCGTCGACCCGCACGGCGATGTTCTGGTTGCGACGGCCCATGCGGCCCTCGGTCAGCTGCACCGGGCCGGCGCGCAGCTGCACGGCGCTGTCGGCGGTGGCGTTCAGCATCACCGTGTCGCCGACCTGCAGCGCCAGCACCCGGCGCAGGTCCATCTGCTGCTCGTCCAGCACCGCGCGCACCTCGACCTGGGTGGTCCAGAGCTCGGTGGCCAGGTGGCTTTCCCAGATGTGGTCGCGGCCGAACTTCTCGCCCATGAACTGCTGCAGCAGCATGTTGCGGATCGGCTCCAGCGTGGCGTAGGGCAGCAGCAGCTCGATACGGCCGCCGCGGTCCTCCATGTCGATGCGCAGCTTGACCAGGATGGCGGCGTTGGCGGGCCGGCCGATGGCGGCGAAGCGGGGGTTGGTCTCCAGCCGGTCCAGCCTGAAGGCCACCTTGGTCAGGGGCTCGAAGGCGCCCTGGCAGTCGGCCAGCACCACCTCCACCAGCCGCTGCACCAGCATGCGCTCGATGGTGGTGTAGGGCCGGCCTTCGATGCGCATGGCGGCGGCGCCGCGACGGCCGCCGAGCAGCACGTCGACGATGGAATAGATCAGGTTGGAGTCCACGGTCAGCAGGCCGTAGTTGTCCAGCTCCTCCGCCCGAAACACCGCCAGGATCGCGGGCATGGGGATGGAGTTCAGATAGTCGCCGAAGCGGATGGAGGAGATGTTGTCCAGGCTCACCTCCACGTTGTCGGAGGTGAAGTTGCGCAGCGACGTGGTCAGCAAGCGGACCAGCCGGTCGAAGACGATCTCCAGCATCGGCAGCCGCTCGTAGGACACGAGCGCGGAGTTGATGATGGCGCGCACGCCGGTGTTGGCGGCGGCGTCGTCCTCGTGCAGCTCGAAGCCGAGCAGGCTGTCGATCTCGTCCTGGTTCAGCACGCGCTCGACCGGCGCGCCGCCGGACTCCCAGGCGGAGGGGTCGTCGGGATTGAACGCGTCGGACATGGCTACTGGACCAGCATTTCCTGGATCAGCACCGCGTTCACCTTGGAAGGCGCGATGACCAGGTTCACCCGGCGCTGGATCTCCTGGCGCAGTTCGTAGCTGCCTTCGCTGCCGGCGAGGTCGTCGGGGCGCAGCTCGCGCAGGAAGCCCTGGAACATGTCGTTCAGCCGCAGCTGGTTGGGCGTGATGGCCTCGGCGCTGTCCTCGTCGGCCATCTCGAAGGCGAGCTTGAGCTTCAGGTAGGTCGGGCGCCCGTCGGTGGCCTGGATGTTCACCACCATGTCCGGCATGGTGTAGAAGACCGCGCCGTCCGGTCCCTGGCTGATCGGGTTGGGACCGGCGTCCTTCTTGTCGCCGTCCTTCTTGGCCGGCGGCTTCTTGTGCGCCGGCTTGTGCGCCTCGGCCTTGCCGCCGCCCATCATCAGGACGGCGGCCGCGCCGCCGCCGCCCAGAAGCACCAGCGCGCCGGCGCCCGCGATGATCATCATCTTCAGCGGCGGCGTCTTCTTGGCCGCCTCGGGCGCGCCCTCCGCCGCCTCGCCGTCCGTTTCGGGCTCTGGCGCGGGCTTGGCCGCCTTGTCCGTCTTGGCCTTCGACATCGGTTCTGGACGCCTCGAGTACGCGGGCGGTCGCCGCGCCGCCGATCCGTAGGAAACGCCATCATAGTTAACGTTCCGTTGGAACCTGCCCGCCGGGCCGCCGCCGCCCGGCAGCATCTGCCCGGCGGAAAGCGGCGCAGACGCCCTTGCGTTAACCAGCTAACCGCCTATCGCGCTTGGAAAAGTTCTGGCCCGCCGCTTGCAAGGTCCCCAGCAGGAGGCCTCATGGACACCGCCATCTACGTCGCCCTGTCGCGTCAGGTCACCCTGCAGCGCCAGCTCGACGTCGCCGCCAACAACATGGCCAACGTGGACACCGCGGGCTTCAAGGTGGAGCACCTGTCGGTGCTCACCGACCCGATCGCGGCGTCGGGCCCCTCGATCGGGTTCGGGCGCGAGCCGATCAAGTACGTGCTGGACAACGGCTCGACCCGCGACTTCAGCCAGGGCGCCATCGAGCAGACCGGCGCGACCTTCGACACCGCCATCGAGGGCGCCGGCTTCTTCAGCGTCCAGACCGCCAACGGCGTCCGCTACACCCGCGACGGCCGCTTCAGCACCGACGCCCAGAACCAGATCGTCGACCAGAAGGGCGAGCCGGTGCTGGACGCCAGCGGCTCGCCGATCACCATCGATCCCACCGCCTCCACCCCGGTGATCGGCAAGGACGGCTCCATCACCCAGTCCGGGCGGAGCGGCGCGGTGAACAAGGTCGGCCGCATCGGCGTGACCCGCTTCGCCGACAAGTCCGCCCTGGTGAAGGAGGGCGACAACCAGTTCTCCGACCCCGGCGCCGCGGGCGCGACCCCGGCGCCGGACGCGGTTGTCCGCCAGGGCTACCAGGAGAAGTCCAACGTCAATTCGATCGTGGAGGTCAGCTCGCTGATCGACATCTCCCGCGCCTATGAGCGGGTGCAGAACATCATCCTCAGCACGCAGGACCTCTCGACCCGCGCGGTCGACGGGCTCGGCCGGCTGTCGTCATAAGGGCGGACCCGAACCATGAGAGCGCTACGCATCGCCGCCACCGGCATGTCGGCCCAGCAGACCAATGTTGAGGTCATCTCCAACAACATCGCCAACATGAACACGGTGGGCTACAAGGCCCAGCGCGCCGAGTTCGAGGACCTGATCTACGACAACGTGCAGCGGCCGGGGGCCCAGTCTTCGGACACCGGGACCGTTGTTCCGACCGGCGTGCAGCTCGGCTCGGGCGTGAAGACCGGCAGCGTCTACCGCATCCTGACCCAGGGCGCGATGACCCAGACCGGCAACAAGCTGGACACCGCCATCAACGGGCGCGGCTACTACCAGGTGCTGCTGCCGTCGGGCGACACCGCCTACACCCGCGCCGGCAACTTCTCGGTCAACGACCAGGGCCAGATCGTGACCTCCGAAGGCTACCAGGTGATCCCCCAGATCACGATCCCGCAGAACGCCACCGACGTCACCATCTCCTCCTCCGGCCAGGTTCAGGTGACCATCCCCAACCAGCCGGCCACCCAGCAGGTCGGTCAGATGCAGCTGGCGAGCTTCTTCAACGAGGCGGGGCTGGAGGCGATCGGCGACAACCTGTTCCTGCAGAGCGGCTCGTCGGGCCAGCCGGTGACCGGCACGCCCAACTCCACGGGCTTCGGCGGTCTGCAGCAGGGCTACACCGAGGCGTCCAACGTCGATCCGGTCAACGAGATCAGCGCGCTGATCGTGGCGCAGCGCGCCTACGAGATGAACTCCAAGGTCATCACCACCGCTGACCAGATGCTGCAGACCGCCAACCAGGCCAAGACGTGAGGCGCTCATGAAGCGATTGCACCGCGCGGTCGGGCGACTGGCGAGCCTCGGCTGCGTAGCGCTCGCCTGCTTAGCCTTCGGCCGCCCCGCGCTCGCCGGCGAGCGCGTGTCGCTTCGCCCCGACGCGCAGGGACACGCCGGCGCGGTCACCCTGGGCGACCTGTTCGACGGAGCCGACGGTCGCGCGGCCGCAGTGATCGTGGGCCGCGCCGCCACCGGCCAGCAGGCGGTGCTGGACGCCGGCGACGTGCAGCTCGCCGCCCGTACGGCGGGGCTGGACTGGCCCAACGCGGCCGGCCC
>CAXTUT010000226.1:0-4024 GCA_964247465.1 uncultured Caulobacteraceae bacterium
GACCTGGAGGCGCTGGTGCGGGTCGCGCCGGACGCGGTCCTGGTTCCCAAGGTGACGGACGCCGGCGACCTCGCCCGCTACGACCAGCGGTTGGCCGACGCACCGGCGCCCACCCGCCTGTGGGCCATGATCGAGACCTGCCGCTGCCTGTTCCACCTTGACGCCATCGCGGGCCTGGCCAACGGCACGCGGCTGGCCGCGCTGGTCATCGGCGGCAACGACCTGGCCAAGGAGATGCGGGCCGAGCCGGGCGCCGACCGGGCGCCGCTGCAGGCGGCGATGACGATGACGGTCTGCGCCGCCCGTGCGCACGGGCTGGCGGCGCTGGCCGCGGGCTACACCGGCCTTGACGACGCCGCGGGTCTGGAGGCGGAGTGCCGGCAGGGTCGCGCCTTCGGCTTCGACGGCAAGACGCTGATCCACCCCGTCCAGATCGAGGCCGCCAACCGCGCCTTCAGCCCCTCGGCCGCCCAGCTCGCCTGGGCAGGGTCGGTGGTGGAGGCGTTCGCGCAGCCGGCCAATGCGGGCCAGGGCGCCCTGCGGGTCGACGGCCAGATGGTCGAGCGCCTGCACCTGGCCCAGGCGGAGCGGCTGCTGGCGATCGCGGGCGAGGTCTAGGGTCGGTCTCATCGTCCCCATGCGTCGCATGGCGTCTCGGTCGCCGTCACGATGCACGGTGCGGTGGTGCAGGCGCTGCTGGCGCTCAGGCCGGGCGTGCGCGGCGGCTTCGACGACCTGCGCGTCCACGTAGCGCGCCTCCCAGCCTCCCCTAGACGCGCCGATCATGCCATGAGCGAGGCGTTGAGATCGGAGTCGCTCATGGCCGTCGCCGTCCTGCTCGTGAACGACAGCAAGCTGGCGCGCATCGTCGCCGGTCGCGCGCTGGCGCGCCCCCTTCTCGACGGTGCGGCGCTGAAGCTGCGGGCGCGCGCGGGATGAGCCGGCGCGGAGGTCATGCTGTCGGCGCCGGCGGTGGAGGTCATCACCCTGCGCGGCGCGGCCACCCTGCTCGGCGAGCGCGAGAGCGAGGACCTCGTGGCGGTGCGCCAGGCCTTCCAGGGCGCCTTCTCGGGCCATGCTCTGCTGATCTTCCCCCAGGCGAACAGCCTGGAGCTGGTGCGCGCTGTGAGCGGCGGCGAGCTGTCGGCGGACGAGGTTGCCGGGCTGGAGCAGGAGGCGCTGGCGGAGACCGGCGACGTCATCCTGAACGGCTGCATGGCGCCCATCGCCAACATGCTGCAACGCCCGCTCACCCTGTCGCCGCCCCAGGTGCTGCGCGGCGACGGAGCGGCGCTGTTCCAGGCCGACGGCGGGGTGGGCGACGACGGGCTGGTGCTGTTCCTCTACATCGACGTCTCCATCCGCGCCCACGACATCCACGGCTACATCGCCATGCTGATGGACCTGCCGTCGCTGACCATGCTTCGCCGGCTGGGCGGCGCGGCGGCCGCCGAACGGTGCGTGCGCCGCTCCGACACCGGCGAGGTCCGCTGGATCGCCCAGCGCAGCGAGCGGATCGAAGAGTTCGACGCGGAACCGCGCCAGATGGGCGTCATCTATGACATCACTTCGCTGAAGGCCGCCGAGACACGCCTGCGCGAGCTGAACGACGAGCTCGAAGCGCGGGTCGCCGAACGCACCCGCGAGCGCGACCGCATCTGGAAGCTCGCTCCGGTGATGATGGTCGTCGCCGATGCGCAAGGTAGGCTGCAGAGCGTCAATTCGGCCTGGAGCGGGACGCTCGGCTGGAGCGAGGCGGAGGTGATCGGGCGCAACGTCGCCGACTTCGTCGTCGCCGACGACCATCCTGCGCTCGCCGCCGGCATGGCGACGCTGGCTTCCGGCGCCACCCGCATCGACCTGGAGCTCGGCGTGGACACGCGCGGCGGCGAGCGACGGCGCATCGCCTGGACCGCGGTGCACGACGACGGACGCATCCACACCTACGGGCGCGACATCACCCATCAGATCCAGATGGAGGAGCAGCTGCGCCAGGCGCAGAAGATGGAGGCGGTGGGCCAGCTCACCGGCGGCATCGCCCACGACTTCAACAACCTGCTGACCGGCATCGTCGGCTCGCTCGACCTGCTGCAGTCGCGCCTGGCGCAGGGCCGCACCGAGAACCTGGACCGCTACATCCAAGCCGCCCAGACCTCGGCCAACCGCGCGGCGGCCCTGACCCACCGCCTGCTGGCCTTCTCGCGCCGCCAGCCGCTGCAGCCCAAGTCGATCGACGCCAACGCCCTGATCGGCGGCATGGAGGAGCTGCTGCGCCGCACCATCTCCGAGCGCGCGCGGCTGGAGGTGGTCGCGGCGGGCGGGCTGTGGCCTACCCTGTGCGACCCCAACCAGCTGGAGAACGCGTTGCTGAACCTGGCCATCAACGCGCGCGACGCCATGCCCGACGGCGGACGGCTGACGATGGAGACCTGCAACACCCGCCTGGACCGCGCCTACGCCGCCCAGAACGCGGGCGTGGAGCCCGGCCAATACGTCTGCATCTGCGTCACCGACACCGGCGAAGGCATGTCGCCGGAGGTGGTGCGCCGCGCCTTCGACCCCTTCTTCACCACCAAGCCGAGCGGCAAGGGGACGGGACTGGGCCTGTCGATGATCTATGGCTTCGCCAAGCAGTCCGGCGGCCACGCGGCCATCTACAGCGAGCCGGGGCGGGGAACGACGGTGAGGGTCTACCTGCCCCGCTTCCGCGGCGATGCCGGCGCCGAAGCGCCGGACGCCCCCGCCTACGGCCCCCGTCGCGCCGAGATGGGCGAGACCGTGCTGGTGGTGGAGGACGAGGCGATCGTGCGCGAGCTGATCGTGGAGGTGCTGGAGGAGCTGGGCTACCACGCCCTGCAGGCGCAGGACGGCCATGGCGGCCTGGCCATATTGGCGTCGGACGCACGGGTGGACCTGGTGGTCACCGACGTCGGCCTGCCCGACATCAGCGGCCGCGAGATGGTGGAGCGCGCCCGCACGCACCGGCTGAACCTGCGGGTGCTGTTCATCACCGGCTATGCGGAGAACGCGGTGTTCGGCAACGGCCACCTGGATCCCGACCAGCAGATGATCACCAAGCCCTTTCCCGTCGACGCCCTGGCCGCCCGCATCCGCGAGATGATCGCCTCCTGAGCGAAGCTTAACGGGACGGTCGTGAATGCCGGTTACCGTCCCCCCGTTGGCCCGGTGGCGGAACGGCGACGCACGGAGCCCCGCAAGGCTCCCCCATCCAGGTTCGAATCCTGGCTGGGCCTCCAAAGCCCCGCCCCGCCACCGCTAAGTCCGACCTGCGCGCCGCGGATGGACTTTGCGCCTGCAGCCTGGAATATCCTGCCGTAGTGATTTGGGAGGCGGATGGATGGCCAAGCTCGGCGTCCTGCGGGAGCGCGAGGGCGAGACCCGCGTGGCGGTCACGCCCGACATGGTCAAGAAGCTCATCCCCCTAGGCTTTTCGGTGACGGCGCAGTCCGGCGCGGGGCTCCAGGCCTCCTGCCCCGACGCCGACTACACCGCCGCCGGAGCTACGATCGCGCCAGATGCCGCCTCCACTCTGGCCGACGCCGACGTGGTTCTGGCCGTGCGGGCCCTTCCAAGCGAGGCGCTCGGCGCGCTGAAGCCCGGCGCGCTGGTCATCGCCATGATGAACCCCTACGCCGAGCGGCCGGCGCTGGACGCCCTGGCGGCGGCGGGGGCGACGGGCTTCTCCATGGAGTTCGTGCCGCGCATCACCCGCGCCCAGTCCATGGACGTGCTGTCCTCCCAGGCCAACCTCGCGGGCTATCGCGCGGTGATCGAAGGCGCGCAGGCCTATGGCCGGGCCATGCCGATGATGATGACCGCGGCGGGCACGATCGCGGCGGCCAAGGTGTTCGTCATGGGCGCGGGCGTGGCGGGGCTGCAGGCCATCGCCACCGCGCGCCGTCTCGGTGCGGTGGTCACCGCCACCGACGTGCGCCCCGCCTCCAAGGAGCAGGTGGAGAGCCTGGGCGCCAAGTTCGTCGCGGTGGAGGACGAGGAGTTCAAG